>JBDNCR010000116.1:0-6001 GCA_046719555.1 Verrucomicrobiia bacterium
GCCGCACGGATGGGGTATATTCCGGATCCGATCGCCCGCCAGCTTCGGACGGGACTTGGGGGAGGGCTCGGTTTTTTGGTTCCCGATTTGGCTGGGCCGGGGGTGATGGCGATGCTGCGCGGCTTTGAGCGGGCGGCGGCGCGTGCGGGGTTGGCGGTGACGGTGGCGGTGGGCGGGGCGAAGGCGGATGGGGAATGGGAGGGTTTTCGTCGGCTGCTTGCGGGTCAGGTCTCGCGAGCGGTGATTGTGGGTTCACCCGGAATGGGGCAACGTTCGCCGTTGTTGCGGGAGGCGGCGGTTCGAAGGGTGCCGCTGGTTTATCTCAACCAGTTTCCGGCGGCGGCACCTCAGTATGAGAATGTCGGGCGGGTGGCGGCAGATTGGGCCGGTGCGGGCCGTTTGGCGGTGGAGGCGGTGGCGGCGCGGGGCCATCGGGGTTTGGGCTATTTGGCTGGTCGGGTTTCTGGGAGTGGATGGGCCGAGCATTTTCAAGGGGTGATGGCGACGGCTGAAAGGTTGGGAGTTTCTTTGGTCCACACGGTTTTCTCTGACCCTGAGTCGCGAGAGGCTGGTCAGAAGGCGACCCGGGAGTTGTTGGCGGATGGGACGCGGATTACGGCGTTGGTGTGTGCTGGAGACCGGATGGCACGGGGCGCGTTGGCCGAGTTAAAGCACCTCGGGCGAGAGAGGAAGGTTGCGGTGGTCGGTTGTGGAGGAGAGGAGGGTCAGGCCGATGAGGATCCGGGCCTAGCGACGGTGCGGATTCCGTGGGAGGACTTGGGCCGACGGGCGGCGGAACGACTGGTGGCGGGTGGAAAAGGGGGAGAGGAACGGCTCCCGGTCACCTGGGAGGAGGGGGCGAGCTTGTTTGCAGCCCGATGAAGTTTACTTGGTTTCCCGGTGCAGGGTGTGGCGACGAAGGAACGGGTTGTATTTTTTCACTTCGAGGCGGCCTTGTTGCAATTTTTTATTGCGGGAGGTGAAGTAGCGGGAGACAGGTTTCCCTTCAGCTTTGGCTTCGGTGCACTCGAGAATAACGTGATCGCGCATGATGAACTCCTTTTTCTGGGGCGGAGGAATATGGGGGAGCCGGTGGCGGGGGTCAAGGTGTTTCGTGACGGGAGAGGTGGTTGACGACGAGAAGGAGGGTGAAGGTTTCAGGTTGACGAGGGGGTGGATGCGCGGCAACCTCTTCGGCTCTCTTATGGCTAATATTGACAAGAACGCGGTCATTGCTGAGTCGCGAATCAATGATAAGGACACCGGCTCGGCCGATGTCCAGGTGGCTCTCCTGACCCACCGCATCAATCACCTCACCGAGCATCTTAAAGGTGCCGCTAAGGATCACAGTTCCCGTCGCGGTTTGATCCGCATGGTCAGCCGTCGGCGTCGGTTGCTCAACTATTTGTCGCGGACGGACAAGTCGCGATACGAGTCGTTGATCAAGAAACTTAATATCCGCAAGTAAACCTCAACCCTGGACAGGAGGCTGGAGTCCACAGAGAACACATCCGCCTTTAAGAGGAAGGCGGATGTGTCCTCTGCGCTCCGGTCGTCCGGAATCCGGGAACGTTAAATCATCAACCTCTCCCGGTGATCGGGAGTTTACCCCGAAAGGACACAATCCCTATGGCTTCGACCAGCGTTTCCGCCCATCTCGGCGGCAAAGATATTATTTTCGAAACTGGAAAACTGGCGCTTTTGACCGATGGAGCGGTGACGGTGCGACTGGGTGAGACCATCATCCTGGTGACGGCGGTTTCGGCGACAAGTGTGAAAGAGGGGCAGGACTTTTTCCCGCTGACGGTGGAGTATCGGGAGCGTCCGGCGGCAGTGGGCCGGTTTCCTGGCGGTTATTTCAAGCGGGAAGGTCGGCCGAGCGAGAAGGAGATCTTGACCTGCCGGATGACGGACCGTCCGCTGCGTCCGTTGTTTCCGAAGGGGTATCTTTACGATACGCAGATCATTTCGACGCTGCTTTCTGCCGATCAGCAGAATGATCCGGATATTTTGAGTATCAACGGTGCCTCGGCGGCGCTTGCTGTTTCGGATATCCCGTGGGCAGGTCCGGTCGGGGCGGTTCGGGTGGGACGGATCAACGGGCAGTTTGTGGTGAACCCGACCCATGCGGAGATGAATTTGAGCGATCTGGACTTGGTGTATGTGGGCACGGCGTCCGAGGTGATCATGATTGAGGGGAGTGCTTTGGAGCTGCCTGAGGCTGAATTTAATGCGGCGCTCGATTTTGCGCAGAGCCAGGTGACGGTGTTGATCGATGCGCAGAGGGAGCTTGCGGGTAAAGCGGGTAAGCCGAAGCGGCAGGTGCCGTTGATGTTGGTGAAGGATGAATTGCTGGAGATTGCCTATCAAGTGGCCGGGGACCGGATTGAGGCAGCGCTGAATACCCCGTCGAAGGTGGATCGGAATGTGGCGGTCCGGTTGCTTAAAGAAGAGGTGAAAGCTGCGGTTGTGGCCAAGTTCCCCGAGGCGACGCCGTTCGAGATTTCCCAGGCGTTTGATTATCTGCAGAAGAAGGCGGTTCGGGGATCGATTCTGGATAAGGGGATTCGACAGGACGGGCGACCTTACGATCAGATTCGGCCGTTGTCGGGTGAGGTGGGCTTGTTGCCGCGGTCGCACGGGTCGGCGCTTTTTGCTCGGGGCGAAACGCAGGCACTTTGTTTGGCGACGTTGGCTCCCGTGGATGAAGCGCAGGAGCTGGACGGCATTACTGGAGGTGACGTGTCCAAACGGTTCATTCTTCATTATAATTTCCCGCCGTTTTCCGTGAATGAGACCGGGCGTGTGGGAGGGCTGAATCGGCGGGAGATTGGGCACGGGGCGCTGGCGGAACGGTCGATTCTGCCGGTGATTCCCCCGGAGACGGAGTTTCCCTATGCCATTCGGGTCGTTTCGGAGGTCATGGGATCGAATGGCTCGACGTCAATGGCCAGTGTCTGTGGGGGAACCTTGGCACTGATGGATGCAGGGGTTCCAATCAAGGCTCCGGTGGCGGGAATTTCAGTGGGTTTGGTCACTCACATTAACGAGGCGACCGGTAAGATTGAGAAGTATTGCCTCCTGGACGACATTCAGGGGTCGGAAGATCACTTTGGCGATATGGACTTTAAGCTCTGTGGCACCGCCGCGGGTGTAACGGGTTTTCAGCTTGATCTGAAGTTGCCGGGGATTCCGTTGGCGATCATGAAGGAAGCGGTGGCACGCGCGACCAAGACGCGGGCGGAAGTTTTGGCGGTGCTCACCGGCATCATCGCCCAGCCGCGGAGTGAGCTTTCGAAGCTGGCTCCTCGGATTGAGGTCATCAAGATCAACCCGGACAAGATTGGGCTGCTGATTGGTCCGGGAGGCAAGACGATTAAAGGAATTGCGGCGGAAACGGGTGCGGAGATCAACATTGAGGATGACGGCACGGTCCGGATTTACTGCAACAACCCAGATGGAATGAGCCGGGCTTTGGAGATTATCGAGGGCATGACCGGGGAGATTGAGGTGGGCAAGCTCTATCGGGGACGGGTGGTGTCGATCAAGGAGTTTGGGGCCTTTGTGGAGGTCTTCCCCGGTCGAGACGGTTTGGTGCATATTTCCGAGTTGGCTGAGACCCGAGTGAACCGGACCGAGGATGTGGTCAAGATGGGTGAAGAGGTTTGGGTTAAGTGCATTGGGGTGGATGATAAGGGACGGGTGAAATTGTCCCGGAAAGCCGCGATGCGAGAACGGGGCGAGGCGGCCGCCAACGGATGATGGTTGCTGATGACGGGGCCGGATCTGGAAGGATCCGGCTCTCCCGGATCAGCGAAGGCGTGAGCGCGGATGGGGTGGATGGGCCGGGTGGAGTCGCGGCTGAGTTGCGGCGATTTTCCCTCAGTGGGCGGCCTTGAGCTTGGTCGGAGGGAGTCCCGCTCGGGATGAGATTTCGGTGGGATGATGGTTGGAGTGGTTCAAATCATTCCGAGCTTCATCCGGCCGACCTCACTTATCATGCCTTGATTCCACGGTGGTTCCCAAACCAGTTCGACGTCGGCTTCGGTAACGCCGGGGACGGTGAGAACCTTTTGTTTGGCGTCGGCTTGGATGGTAGGGCCCATGCCGCAGCCGGGGGCGGTTAGGGTCATCTTGACCTCGACGCGGGTGCCGCCTTCGGGCTTGGGATGGATTTCCATGCTGTAAACCAAGCCCAAGTCGACGATGTTCACGGGGATTTCCGGGTCGTAAACTGTTTTCAGTCGTTCCCAGACCAATTGTTCATCCACAGGTCCGCTGTGGGTGGTTTCTTCTGGGGGCGGTCCGGCGTCGGTGGGCGGTTCGAGGCCCAGGGCGTCAGCGTCGGCAGCGCCGAGCCGGACCAGACCGCGAGGCGTGGCCAGGGTGAAGGAGCCGCCGAGGGCTTGAGTGATTCCAACCTCCATGCCGGGCATGAGGGTGACTGGAATGCCGCTGGGAATCTGAGTGGCGGTGCAGGTTCGCTTGAGGACGACAGACTGGCCGACGGGGTTCATGGGTTGGGGGAGGATTGGGGGTGAAAGACGATCTTGGCTCCGGCCAGAGACCGGCTGGATTCCGAGAGGGTTCCGATGAGTCCCGGGTCGGCGGAAGCAGGTTGGGTTGCGGGAGGTGTCGCGGAGGAGAGGGCTTGGCGGAGGGCTTCTTCGACCAGGGAGGCGCAGTGGATTTTCATGGGAGGGAGGGGGCCTAGCGGCGCGCTCAAATCCTGGCCGTCGAGGGCGCGGGCTTCGGCAACGGATTTCCCGGCGAGCATTTCCGTGGCAACGGAGGCAACGGCTAACGCGGTTTCGCAGCCGAAGCCTTGGAAGGAGGCGCGTTCGATGATTTTCTGACCGTTGGCACCTTCTTTGAATTTGAGCCAGAGGCGCATCATATCCCCGCAGTCGGCACTGCCCGCGGTGCCGACGGCGTCGGCGTCGGTCATTTCCCCGAGATTTTTAGGGGACTGAAGGGCGGCAGCGATTCGGTCTTGGTGGGGGTCGGATGCAGGATTCATGGATGGCAAAGGGGTGGCTCGGGTTGAAGCCGAGGATGAATGGAAAAGAGGATATTCGATTGAAGCCGGACAGCAAGCGGTTGTACGGGCGGGGCCAAAGGTTTTGATTAGAGGGAGGCACCGATGGTGGTGCGGAGTTGCTCTGGATTGAAGGGAGGTTTCCAGAGCTGGCGCGGGCCGCGGCGTGGGAAGAAGAGGATTTGTTCCTGTTTGAGGGGACGGGGCCAGCCGAGCTCGGTGCAGATGCTGCCGGTGAAATCGGCCACGACGAAGAGGGAGTCCCGGGGATTACCGGAGTTGCCGTTGGCGCGGAAGAAGGGCTGGAGGCGGACGGCTTCCTGATCGAGATCACGCTTGATTCTGCGGATGGTGTAGCCGGGTGCCCAGTTGGCCAGGGATCCGCGCAAATCGACAACGACGACGAGGCGGAAACGTGGTTTTCCTTGAAGGGGATCAAACATTTGACCTGCCGCACGGGTTTGGCGTTGGACGGTTTGATTGCTGTAGATGACGACGGTGGAGAAGGCAGGGTCGCTGAGGTTGAGGTGAAGGCCGTCCACGGTCTCCATCTGCTGAGCGGAGACGGCCGGGGTTGAGAACCAGCAGGCGGCAGCAAGGGCCACGAGGACGGCTGATCGGATCACGGGGCGATCTCCAAGATGACCCCGCGAAGATATTCTGATTCGGGAAAGTTCATGAGGATGGGATGATCCGGGGGTTGGTCGACTCTGCGGGTGAGGCGGAGGTCGCGTTGGAGGTCTCCGGCGAGGCTGGCGAGCATGTCTTCAAACATGGCCCGGGTCAGGCGGTGGGAACAGGAATAAGTGGCGAGGGTGCCGCCGGGGTTGAGGAGTCGGAGCGCTTGGAGGTTGAGGTCCCGATAGGCGTCGCGAGCGGTGGTGATGTCGGCCCGGGTTTTACCGAGCGGGGGTGGGTCGAGGATGATGAGGTCGAAACGCTCGGCCCGGTGGGATCGGAGCC
>JBDNCR010000117.1:0-5978 GCA_046719555.1 Verrucomicrobiia bacterium
CAGAACCCGCACCAGCACAATCAGGGCACACAGCACCAGCGCTGGCATCGCCCATAAACAGAAGAGTTCGATTCCTTTGCTCAACCCCCGGAAAATCAAAAAGAAGTTCAGCCCAATGCAGATCAGCAGAAACGGCAGCACCGTTCGCTCTCCCCCATGGAAAATCTGACCATCCTCATGGAGCCCGACAAAGGTGCTAAAAAATTGGCCATAGGCCTCCGGTTCGGATCCCAGGTTCAGTGCCCCCGTCAGATAATACCAAGCGTAGCCCAGGCACCACGACTCAATGAACACATAGTACATGTAGATCACCACCGGCACGAGCAACCCCAGCACCCCGAAATAGGGCGAGGCCCGGTTGCGCCAGAGCACCCGGAAAATTCCGGGACAGGAATTATGGCCGCGCACCCCTCCATACCGTCCCATGCCCCACTCGGCCCAGGCCAGGGGCAATCCCAGCAGAATGAGCGAAATGAAATAGGGGATCATGAAAATCCCCCCCTCGTATTGGGCGGCCAAACCGGGGAAACGCAAAAAATTACCCAGCCCGACGGCGCTGCCGGTCACCGCCAGGATGACCCCGACCCGGGTGCCCCACCTTTCAATACTCCTCCCCACGGGCTCTGTTTCTATGGCGTGCAGGCTCCTCTTGCCAATCCGATTTTTGCCATGATAGAACACCCGATGCCCGCGACCTTTCAGCACACCGTTGAGCGTGAAGTCTCCCTGGTCGGCTCCTCTCTTCATTCCGGTCAGAAGGTTACTCTCACCCTCCGGCCGGCCGCCGCTGACACCGGTTACGTCTTCCGCCGGACCGACCTTCCCGATGAGCCGACCTTGACGGCCATCGTCACCAACGCCCGCCAGATGGAACGGGCCACCGCGATTGCCGAAGGTAATGCCAAGCTCCAAACCGTGGAACACCTTCTCTCCGCCCTGCGGGGTCTCGGGATCGACAACTGTGAAGTGCTCCTCGACGCCAACGAACCGCCCATCGGCGATGGCAGCGCGGAACCGTTTGTTCAGCTTATCCAGTCGGCGGGGAAGAAGACGCTCGACACCCCCCGGGTCTCCTTTGAGATCAAAGAGCCCATTCACGTCGTTGGAAAAGACGGGGCTTATCTGGTTGCCCTTCCTCACGACGGCTTCCGTATCTCGTGCACCAATGCCAACCACACCGGCAAACACACTCAATACCTCAGCCTAGAAATCAACGAACCGACCTACCTCTCGGACGTGGCGCGTGCTCGCACGTTTGTCTTTTACGAGGAAGTCGAGCCGCTCATGGCGAAAGGTCTCATCAAAGGTGGATCGCTCGAGAATGCCGTGGTGATTAAGGATGACAGCCTGCTCAGCCGCGAACCGATGCGTTACGCCGATGAGTTTGTCCGCCATAAGATCTTGGATCTCATCGGCGACCTCGCCCTTTTTCCCCGTTTCCTCAAAGCCCACATTGTGGCCGCCAAACCCTCCCACAGTCTCAACATCGAATTTGCCCGTGCCATCCACGCCGCTCACCGCAAATATCTTGCGGGTCTGATGCCGGTGGAAAATATCCCGGTCGGGGAGGGGGCCCTGGATATTAATCAGGTCACACGGATTCTCCCCCACCGTTACCCGTTTCTGATGGTGGATCGAATTCTTCGTTTCGAAGGCGAATCCAAGGCCGTGGGGCTCAAGACGGTCACGATCAATGAACCCTATTTCCAAGGCCATTTCCCTGGACTTCCGGTGATGCCCGGCGTGCTCCAGGTGGAAGCCATGGCCCAAGTCGCCAGCATTCTGATGCTCCGCAAGGCGGAGAATGCCGGGCGGCTGGGCTTTTTCATGAGCGCCGATAAAATCAAGTTTCGGAAACCTGTGACCCCTGGAGACACCCTCCTCATCCATGTCGACCTCGTCAAATCCCGTGGCAAAATTGGTAAAGCCGTGGGTCAATGCACGGTCAATGGTGAAGTGGTCTCGGAAGGGGAACTTACCTTCGCCATCCAGTAATGCCTGTCCACCCCACCGCAGTTATCTCTCCGGAGGCTCGGCTAGACGATGAGGTTGAGGTCGGTCCCTGGTGCACCATTGGGCCTGGGGTCGAATTGGGCCCGGGCTGCCGACTGATCAGTCATGTGGTCCTGCAGGGCCCGAGTCGATTTGGTGCGCGCAACCTCTTCCACCCGTTCTGCTCCATCGGAGGGAAAACTCAGGACCTCAAATATACTGGCGAACCGACTTACCTGGTGGTTGGAGACGACAATGAATTCCGTGAATACGTCACCGTCAATCGTGGTACCGGTCCGGGCGAATCCACCGTCATCGGTCATGGCAACCACTTCCTGGCCTATGCCCACGTGGCTCACAACTGCACGGTTGGCAATCATTGTATCTTCTCCAACAACGGCACGCTAGCTGGCCATGTGGAAGTGGGTGATCACGTCGTCATTGGCGGACTCGCCGCGGTCCATCAATTTTGCCGGATTGGGGACCACGCCCTGGTGGGCGGTTGCACCAAAATTGTTCAGGACGTGCCGCCCTACGTGATTGCCGATGGCAACCCGGCCGCACCTCGTTCGATCAACTTGGTGGGCCTGCAACGCCGGGGCTTTCCAGAGGAAACCATTCGGCGGATTCGCCAAGCGTTCCGAGTCCTCTACGCCGCGGACACCAACACCTCCCAGGCGCTGGCCAAGCTCGAATCGAGCGACTCGCCATCACCGGAAATTGCCAAGCTGATCGCGTTTGTTCGCTCCTCCCAACGCGGCATCATCCGCTAGGGCGACCCGAGGAAGGGTTAAGGATGGGGAGCTTACTCCAGTAAATCCCCGTAGGCAGCCTCGGCCTTGTCCTCCAGCTTACGGGCAATATCGGCAGCATGGGTCTCCTTCATCAGGGCCTCGGCCAACGCCCGGCATTCTCCGTAATCAAGCGATTGAATGGCCCGTTTCACTCTCGGCAAGACCACCGAACCCATGCTCAACTCATCCACGCCCAGGCCCACCAAGAGCGGAGTGACGGACAGCTCCCCGGCCATCTCTCCGCAGACGCCCACCCAAATGTTGTGGGCATGGGCTGCGTCGATCACCTGCCGCATCAACCGGAGAATCGCCGGATGGGTTGGCTGATAAAGGGAAGCCACCCGTTCGTTCGTCCGGTCCACCGCGAGGGTATACTGCACCAGGTCATTGGTCCCGATGCTAAAAAAGTCGACGTGGGGCGCGAACATCTCCGCCATCACCGCGACTGAAGGAACCTCAACCATCATCCCGACTTCCACCACCGAAGCTTGCTCGTGACCCTCATGAAACAAGTCGTGCCGGACATCCTGTAGCATGGCTTTGGCCTCGAACACCTCCTCCAAGTTCGAGATCATCGGAAACATAATCCGTATCTTCTGACCGCGAGCGGCCCGGAGGATGGCGCGGAGTTGAGTCCGAAAGACGTCCCGGTGCTCCAGACAATATCGGATGGCCCGCCAGCCCAGGAACGGATTGGCCTCATCGCTACCCTCTCCTGTGGCCAGCAACTTGTCCCCCCCGACATCCAACGTCCGAATGATCGCCAAGTGGGGAGCGGCCGCCGCCACCACCCGCTCATAGACCTCCAGCTGTTCCTGCTCATTCGGGAAATCCAACCGGTTCAAGAACATAAACTCGGTGCGATACAATCCGATCCCCTCGGCTCCGGACTCCGCCACCAAGGGCAAATCTTCCGGCAGTTCCGCGTTGGCCGAGAGGATAATCCGGCGATGATCTCGCGTGATGGCCAGCGTCTCGCGCAGCTTTTCCAGCTCCTCATCAACCCGGTGGCGGCGGAGCTCAATTTGGCCGTATTCAAACTTTGTCTTCTCGGAAGGGTTCAGGATGAGAACCCCCTCATAGCCGTCGAGAATCACCTCCGTTTTCCCGGCGATCTTGTTCAAGGCGTCCCGCAAGCCGACGACGGCTGGCAGGTTCAAAGACCGGGCCATAATGGCGGTGTGCCCAAGCCGACCCCCCACCTCCGTGGCGAACCCCAGCACCATCTTGCGGTCAAGCGTTGCGGTATCCCCAGGGGTCAGGTCGTGGGCCAGAATAATCGAGGGTTCCTCCAGTTGAAAGGCTCCGGCCCCTGACTTGCCCAGAAGGTTACCCAGGACCCGGCCAGCGATGTCTTTGATATCCGCAGCACGCTCTGCCAGATAGGGGTCGTCCAGTTGACCCAGGCTTTCGGCAAATCCGGCGGTAACCTCTTTATAGATTGCCTCGACGCAGATCAGACGTTCGGCCAATTGCCGTTTCACCGCCTCAATCACCGTGGTGTCTTCAAGCACCAAGAGATGGGCATCGAAAATCGCGGCATCTTTCTCGCCGATGGATGCGGCAAGATGTTCCCGAATGGTGTTGAGTTGAGTCCGGGTCTCCACCAGGGCCATCTCGAGGCGCGCAACCTCGGATTCCACCTCTTCTGGCTGGATCGGGCGTTCCGGGACCGTCAGATCCTCCCGGTTAATGCACACCAGCGGACCGTGGACGACGCCGGGCGAAACCGGGATTCCCGTGAGACGAATATCGGCGGCGACCACGGAGGGCGGGTTGGCCTTTTTCCTGCGCATGGGCTGGCCTCGGCCGCGCGGCAACTATTCCTCGTCGAACTTTCGCGCGAGCAACGCCTCAATTTCCTGCATCAGCTCGGCAGCGCCTTCGCCCACCGCCGACACCCGCAAATGGGAACCGCATCCCGCCGCCAGCATCATTAAGCCCATGATGCTCTTGCCGTTAACCTCTTCGCCGTCTTTTTCCACCCAGACGTCGCAGGGAAACCGATTGGCGATGCGGACGAACATGGCGGCCGGGCGGGCATGAAGCCCGAGCTTGTTGAGGATGGTCAGTTCTTTCTCCACCCTTTGATCTCCTGTACCGCTCTTTTTCGTCAACAATCCCATCATTGCCCTCTCTCTTTCATTTTATTCATGAGGCGCTGGTTGAAATCAAGTGCAGAATAGTGGCCCATCGACTTCAATTTTTGGTCGAGGGCCGCCACTTCCACCAAACCAGCGAGATCCCGACCTGGCCGGACCGGAATAATGACGTGGGGAATTTGAATTTGCAAGACCTCGTAGAATCGCTGCTCCAGCCCCGTCCGGTCCACCTCCCCGGCTTGGTCCCACTCCTTCAGCGAGACCACCAAATCGAGCTTCTTCGAGAAACGAATGCTGCTCGCACCGAAGATGCTGGCCACGTTTAGAATCCCCAGGCCCCGGACTTCCATGTAATGCCGGGTCAAATCGGCCGACTCCCCGACCACCTCCCGTCCTTCGATCAGCTTGAACTTGGTGATATCGTCGGCCACCAGCGAATAACCGCGCTCAATCAAACCCAGCACACATTCGCTCTTTCCGATGCCGCTTTCACCCCGAATCATCACCCCCACGCCTTGAATATCGACCATACTCCCGTGCTCACTGGTCGTCGGAGCAAAATCGTCTTCGAGGCAAATCGTCACTTGATTCACCAACCGCATCGTTTTAATCGGCGAGACAAAAATGGGCACCCCGTGTTCCTCGGCGACCTCCAGCAAAAACTTCGGGGTTCGGATATCGCGGGAGATGATGACACACGGAATGTTGAGGTCAAAAATCTCGCCCATCCGTTTCCGTTTCAGATCGGCCGCCATCGACTGCAAGTAGGCGACCTCGCTCATCCCGATAATTTGGACCCGTCGATGGGCAAAATACTTGTAAAAACCGGTCAGGGCCAGGCCCATCCGGTTCACCGAACCTTCTGTGATGACCCGTCCCATGCCCTCGGCTCCGGCAATCAGCTTGAGCTGAAGGTCCCCCGCGTGTTTGGCGTAAAAATCGCCCACGCTTACCTTCACCACTCTGCCCGATTTTCCGGCCATGGTTGGTCAACCTTCGCCTTTAGTCTGCGTAACCCTCCGGATGGGCCACATGCCAGTCCCAGGCCGTTTTGACGATGTCGGTGATCCGGGTGTATTTGGCCTGCCAT
>JBDNCR010000118.1:0-5976 GCA_046719555.1 Verrucomicrobiia bacterium
GTTCCGTTTTTTGAGTCATGATGTGACGCATCATTTGTTTATTGATCGGCCGAGGATTGATTACGTGTTTCATTTTGCGTCGCCGGCCAGTCCGATTGATTATCTGGAGTTGCCGATTCAAACGCTAAAGGTGGGCTCGCTCGGGACGCACAATGCCTTGGGATTGGCGAAGGCGAAGGGGGCTCGTTTTGTGCTGGCGTCCACCAGCGAGTGTTACGGGGATCCGCTGGTGCATCCGCAAACCGAGGATTACTGGGGGAATGTGAATCCGATCGGGCCTCGTGGGGTGTATGATGAGGCGAAGCGGTTTGCGGAGGCGATGACGATGGCGTATCACCGTACGCATGGGGTGGAGACGCGAATTGTTCGGATTTTCAATACTTACGGGCCGCGGATGCGGTTGAAGGATGGGCGGGTGGTGCCGGCGTTCATTAGCCAGGCGTTGCGGGGCGAGCCGTTAACGGTGTTTGGAGAGGGGAAACAGACGCGGAGTTTCTGTTATGTGTCGGATTTGATTGAGGGGATTTATCGATTGTCCCAGTCCGATTATGCCTTGCCGGTGAACATCGGGAATCCAACGGAGTTGACGATTCGGGAGTTTGCCGAGCGGATCATCCGGTTGACGGGGACCTCAAGCCGGGTGGTGGAGAAGCCGTTGCCGGTGGATGATCCCAAGCAGCGCAAACCCGATATCACGCGGGCGAAGACCATTTTGGGTTGGGAACCCGTGGTGGGGTTGGAGCAAGGGCTGGAGAGGACGATCGCCTATTTCAAGACGAAGGTTTGAGGGGCGGCGGTCGGTGGGTGGGCGCGTGGTTTCGCGGTCCGAGGTGGGCCGGGATGTTAGGGGGTGTCGGAGTGGGAGGGGGAGGTCACGGGGAGTTCGCCATTGACGAGCTTGCGGGAGAGGTCGGCCACTTTGGCTTTCATTTCTTTGCCGGCTTTGAATTTGACGACGGCGCGAGGTGGGATGGGAACGTCATTTTCAGGACGGTTGGGATTCCGACCGACGCGAGCTTTGCGGAGCTTAATTTCAAAGACTCCGAAGTTTCTAAGTTCGACGGTTTGGTTGTTGGCGAGGCTTTCGGTGAGGTAGTCGAGCATTTTTTGGATGACCGTGAGAACATCTTGTTGCACCAGGCCGGTTTCGTTGCTGATCCGCACCACTAAATCGCGCTTTGTCAAGTTCGGCATAACCGTGAGGTGGAGGATGGCTTACGGCAAAAATTACGTGAAAACAAGAGAATAATTAAGGAAGCTCCTTGACCTGTGTGATTTAGGGATTTTTCTCGGAGAGCTGCAGGCATTCGGCGAAGGTTTTGAAGTGGGCTTTGGCGACGGATTGGAGCAGGTCTGCCCCGCCCCGGGAGGCGATTTGAGTTCCGGTGGCTTTGACGGCGGCGCTTGCTCCTTTGGGGAGGGGGATGCCAATGTCGGTGCCGAGGCGTTGGAGGCGTTGAAGGAATTCGGCCCGGGCAAGAATGGAGGCTGCGGCGACGGCGAGATCGGATTCGGCTTTCGTCCGCTGTTCGAGGATGAGACCGAGGCCTTTCTTTTTGAGTTCGCGTTCGATGAGGCTGGGGTTGGCGAATTGGTCGGAGAGGGCTCGGGGGCAGGAGGGAATTTTACGGGCGAGGAGTTCGATGACTTTGGCGTGGGCCCAGGCAAGCATGCGGTTGAGGTTGCCAAATTTGGCGTAGAGTTCGTTGTAGCGGGTGGGGCCGATGGGAAGGATTTCAAATTTGTTGGCAAGGAGGCGTTTGATGTCGGTTGCGAGTTGAAGGGCTCGGGCATCGCTGGAGATGGCTTTGCTGTCTTTGACGCCAAGGGCTGCGAGTTGGTGGCAAAGGTCGGGGTCGACGTAGGCTCCGGCGATGACGAGCGGGCCGAAGAAATCTCCTTTGCCGCTTTCGTCGATGCCGAAGTGTGGGGAGAACATTTCGGGGTTGAGCAGGTGTTCATAGCCGAGCCGAGCTTGGCCGAGGATGTGGGGTTCGAGGGTGAACTCGATCCATTCGCGGGCGCCTTTGCCCTGGACGACGAGTTTGCCGCTGAGGTAGTAGGCAACTTTGCATTGGGCTTTGGATGCGGAGAAGTGGCCGTGGGCAAGCGGGGCGAATTGGAAACCTTCGTGGTCGAGGCGAGCTTTGAGGACCTCGCCTTGCTTGGGGTCGATTTTGAAGGTAAAGGTGGCCGGTTCCATGTCCCGTCACCGTAAAGGTTTGCCTGCAAAGATCGACTTGGATTTCGTGGTTCGGTTTCGGGAGCGGCTGTTGTCTTGGTTTGACCGGGCGCAGAGGGATTTGCCGTGGCGTCGGGTTGGGTCGCCTTATGCGGTGGCGGTTTCGGAGTTGATGTTGCAGCAGACGCAGGTGGGGACGGTGATTCCTTTTTTCCTCCGGTGGATGGAACGGTTTCCGAGCTGGACGGCTTTGGCGGAGGCTCCGGAGGCGGCGGTGTTGAAGGCTTGGGAAGGCCTTGGCTATTATCGACGGGCACGGTTGCTGCATGCCCTGGCCCGCAGGGTGGTGGAGCTTCCAGGAGGGGAATTACCTTCGGATCCGGGGGCGTTGAGGGAGCTGCCCGGAATTGGGCCCTACACGGCCGGGGCGATTGCGTCGATTGCGTTTCAGGTGCCGGCAGCGGCGGTGGATGGGAATGTGCAGCGGGTGTTGGCGCGGGTGTTTGCGGAGGGAGGTGATTTGGCAAGGCCCGGTCCCCGAGGTCGGGTGGAGGGTTATGCGGCGGCGTTGGTGCGTCCGGGGCGGGCGGGGGATTACACCCAGGCGCTGATGGAGCTGGGGGCATTGATTTGTTTGCCAAGGGAACCGTTGTGCGTGGTGTGTCCTGTGCGGGAGTTGTGTGCGCGGCCAGACCCGACCCGCGTGCCGCGAAAGCGCCGGGTCCAGGTGACGCGGGAAGAGGAGACGTTGGCGTGGATCGTGGAGGAAGGGAGGGTGTTTTTGCAGGTTCCGGGGAGGGGTTCTCGGTGGCCGGATTTTTGGAAGTTGCCCCGTTGGGATGATGGGGCGATGAGTCCAGGGGAGGGTGGAGAGGGGCCGCAGTTGACGTATGGAATTACCCGTTTCCGGGTTACAGCGAGGCTGCGGCGAGGCTGGTGGAAAGGGCCGGTGCCCGAGGGAATCGAGGGGGTGCCGTTGGCTGGGCTTGGGGAGATTGTGATGCCAACGCCCCACCGGAGGTTGATGGCAGGGTGGGCGGCGGGTCAGACTTGAGCGGGTTCCGGTTGGTTAACGATGGAGGCGAGGGATTGATAGAGTCGGTAGCGGCTTCGGATGGAACGATCGGCAGCGGCGAGGAAAGCGGCGTGTTGTTCGGCGCTTCGTCCGGCGCGATAGCGACCTTCACCTTCGATGAAGCGGATGAGGGCTCCGTCTTTGATCTCGGAATCGAGGGAGAGAGCTTTTTGACCGGTGCCGGTTTTGCGGGGGTCATAGCGAAAGAGGGGCCAATGTCCGGAATCGACGGCGAGTTTTTGGTGGTCCAGACCTGCGGCCAGATGGAAGCCGTGGGCCAGGCAGGGGCTGTAGGCAAGAATGAGGGAGGTGCCCGGGTAGGACTCGGCTTCTTGGATGGCGCGGACGGTATGCGCGTCTTTGGCTCCAAGGGCCACGCGGGCGACGTAGACATTTCCGTAGCACATGGCCATGAGAGCGAGATCTTTTTTGGGCCGGTCTTTGCCGGCGACGGCGAAGCGGGCGGTGGCACCGAAGGGGGTGGATTTGGATTGTTGGCCTCCGGTGTTGGAATAGGCCTCGGTGTCGAGGACGAGAATGTTCAGTTTTTGTCCAAGCGCCAGGATGTGGTCGAGGCCGCCGTAGCCGATGTCGTAAGCCCAGCCGTCCCCGCCAAGGATCCAGACGGTTTTTTGGACGAGGTAATCGGCCAGGCGGCCGAGTTCGAGGGCGTCGGGATGGTCGAGGGAACGGAGACGGAGGTGGAGTTGGGTGATGCGGTGGCGCTGGGCGGCGATTTCGGCTTCAGTGTTTTGGGGGGAATTGAGGAGTTCGGTCACGGTTAGGTCACCGAGGGTGGAGGCGAGGGAACGGAGGAGATGGGAGGCGCGGGAGCGGAGGTGATCGACCCCGAGGCGAAGGCCGAGGCCGAATTCGGCGTTGTCTTCGAAGAGGGAGTTGGCCCAGGCGGGGCCCCGGCCCTGATCATTGACGGTGTAGGGGGTGGTGGGAAGGTTGCCGCCGTAGATGGAGGAGCAGCCGGTGGCATTGGCAATGACGAGGCGGTCCCCGTAGAGTTGGGTGAGGAGTTTGATGTAGGGGGTTTCACCGCAACCTGAGCAGGCTCCCGAGAATTCAAAGAGGGGATCGAGGAATTGGGAGCCTTTGAGGTCGAGTTGGAGCTGGGCGCGGTCGGGTGAGGGAAGCGAGAGGAAGAAGTCGAAGTTGGCCCGTTCCGTCTCGCGGACGGGTCGTTGAGGGATCATGGCCAGTGCTTTGCGCGTGGGCTGGTCCTTGGCTTTGGCTGGACAGACCTCCACGCAGAGGGTGCAGCCGGTGCAATCTTCAGGGGCGATTTGGAGGGTGTAGCGGTTTTCCGGAAAGGCGGCGGAGCGGAAGGGGGCGGATTTGAAGGTGGCCGGGGCACGGGCCAGGGCGGTTTCGGGGTAGAACTTGGCGCGGATGGCGGCATGGGGACAGACGGCAACGCATTTGTTGCATTGGATGCAGAGGGTTTCATCCCAAGCTGGAAGCTCTGGGGTGAGGTTCCGTTTTTCCCAGCGGCTGGTGCCGACGGGCCAGGTGCCATCGACCGGGAAGGCACTCACGGGGAGGAGGTCTCCCTGGTTGGCCAACATGCGGGCGGTGACGCGTTGGACGAAGTCGGAGGCAATTTCAGGGATGAGGGGAAGGGCGGGGGATTCGGGTGGATCGGTTTCCGGGATGGGGACTTCAGTCAGGTGTTCGAGGGTTTGATTGACGGCGGCCAGGTTTTGAGCGACGACGGCTTCGCCTTTGCGGGCGTAGCTTTTGCGGATGGCGTTCCGGATGCAATCGAGGGCGAGGTCAAGGGGGAGCAGGCGAGAGAGGGCGAAGTGTCCGACCTGCATGATGGTGTTGATGCGGCGACCGAGTTTGGCGGTGGCAGCGATGCGATAGGCGTCGAGGACATGGAAGCGGAGGTGTTTTTCCCGGATGATTCGGCGGACGTTGGGGGGCAGATGGCCCCAGACTGAGGCAGCAGGGTAGGGGGAGTTGAGGAGGAAGGTGGCTCCGGGAGCTGCGAGGTCGAGCACGGGCAGGCGGGAGAGCAGTTCGAATTGGTGACAACCGATAAACTGGGCTTGTTGGATGAGATAACTGGAGCGGATGGGGGTGGGGCCGAAGCGGAGGTGGGAGATGGTGGTGCCGCCAGATTTTTTGGAGTCGTAGACAAAATAGGCTTGGCAGTGGAGGCCGGTGGCTTCGCCGATGATTTTGATGGTATTTTTGTTGGCGCCGACGGTGCCATCAGATCCAAGTCCATAGAAGACGGCGCGCTGAACGGTATCCGGTTCGATGGAGAAGGCCGAATCGAAGGGGAGGGAGAGGCGGGTGACGTCGTCGGTGATGCCGACGGTGAATTCGGGTTTGGGGTTGGGTTTGGCGAGTTCATCGAAGATGGCTTGGACCATGGCGGGATTGAACTCTTTGGAGGAGAGGCCGTATCGGCCCCGGATGATGTCGGCCTGGGTCAAGGCGGGTTGGCGGGTTCCATGGGGTGGGTCACGGAGCGCCGCCAGGCAGTCGAGATAGAGGGGCTCTCCGGGGGACCCCGGTTCTTTGCACCGGTCGAGGACGGCGATGCTCCGAACACTGGCGGGGAGTGCGCCGAGTAGATCCTCGGCGGAGAAGGGGCGGAAGAGACGGACTTTGACCACGCCGACCTTCTGACCGTGGGCGTTGAGGAAGTCGACGGTCTCATGAACGACTTCGGCTCCCGATCCCATGGCGATTTGTC
>JBDNCR010000119.1:0-5969 GCA_046719555.1 Verrucomicrobiia bacterium
ATGAGGATGGCGGTTTGGAATCCATTGCCTTCTCTTGGAGGGCGGAGTTCCTACGGCGCCGTTGGGTGTGGCGGTGCCTTTGGGTTCGGTGCGCTCGACGGCGTCTCGCCCTCCATGGAGTTGTCTTGGCGGGAGGATTCTCATTCCCGGAATTCTGCGGGATCGGGATGGACTGCCGCGGCGGGGGACCGCCTCGCAGTGACGGTGGGAGGTAGATTTGTTTGGAATGGAGGGTCCACCGCTGTGGGACCGGGCCTCTGGGCCGGAGGCTCTCCAAGAAAGATGCCGAGCTGGGGCTCGGTGCCCCCCGGGGGAAATTCAGATCCGTGTTCGTTCGCGGATGGCCTCTAACTCCAAGACGGCGTGCAAATCGCGGGGTCGGCCCATGGCGCGCTTGCTCTCGATCAAGGCATCCAAACTAAGGACCCGAATCTCCATTCCATCAAGATCGATGGTCACGCTCCGTGCCAGACACGCCTGATAATCTCCGATTCCTTTGATCTCTCCCAGGCAATCGAGTTGTCCCCAGTCGGTGGAAAGATAAATGTTACTGAGACGGTTTTCTTGGATCTGTTCACGGGTAAAGGGCAATCGTTGCGGTGTCATCCGGTGGACGGGATGAAGGCTTTCCAACGCTTCAAAAAGGCGGAGGAGATTTTCGGGATTCATCGGGCAGGCCACATCGACGTCTCGGGTCATCAGGGCGCTGCCGTGGATCAAGTTGGCGAGCCCCCCGGCCACAACAAATTCGACTTGAAATTCAGCAAGGCGACGAGTGGTTCGGGTCAGTTCTTTCATGAGAGACAAGGTAGGCGTTTCGTAACGATTCTGCCTCGTCCAAAATCGCGTCATTATGGGCCATCCGTTCAGAGGGCGTCAGCCGCAGATTATCGTCCAGCAAGGATAAATCGATTCCATAGGCCTCCGCCCTTTGGCTGGCGGTCAGCCCATCGTCCGTCCGCCAAAAACGCTCCAATTCCAGCGGCAGTTTGTCGTTTGGGTCCACGGAACAATGGTATCGCAACCGTGTCTTGTGTCGAGCCGGGAACGTCGGACAAGGTTGTTCCGGCGTTGTTTTTGGGTGTGGCGCGGCTCGACGGTGTTCTGCCCCTCCATGGAAGACATGGCCTCCGGACCGGAGGCCCTCCAATTCAAAACCGGCCCGCAGCGCGGGGCCGTCCGTGGGGTGTTTGGGTGGGTGGGTTGTCAGTGGACTGCCGCGGCGGGGGGACCGCCTCGCAGTGACGGGGGGGCGGGACGGAGAACGAGTTTTCCGAATTCCATCCCCCCCTGCCTTGAACCTATGCGGCCTTTGTGTGAGACATGTCATTTCCTTATGCCGGTTCGCCCGGCGGTCGAACCCTGCCATTTTTTGTTTCCGTATGCGCCTTCCGGGTTGGAAAGGCAGCCGCATGGGGACATGCGGCCTACAGGGGATGCGGTCGATAGGGCGTGGTGGTGCGGAGGGGGATGGGATGGATGGGGAGGAGGGTTTGCCGCATGGGGAGATGTGGTCGATAGAGGAGGGGATTGGTTTGTAGGGCGTGTGTCCTCACGCGCCTTTTGGGGAACGGGAGCCGCATGGGGAGATGTGGCCTACAGAAGATGCGGCCTACAGGAGATGGGATTTACAGGTTTTGTGGGCTAGAACTTGAAGGCGGCGCCGGCGTTGAGGGTGTGGATGGTCATTCGGTCGCCGACTTCAGCTTCGTAGCCGATCCAACCGCTCCACCTTGTCCCCTGGCCGAAGGTGGTGGTCAGACCAAGGATGGCGGTGTCGCGGCCGACTTCGGTCGGATTGACCGAGAAGATGCCGCCTGCGCCCGAGGCGAATCGCCCGTCAATGGAGGGGGCGGGATCCAAGAATTCATGGGCCCAACTGAGGTTGGCCGCCGGACGGATCCACCAATCGTTTTTGCCGTTCCACTCGTAGCTGGTTTGCCAGCCGAGCCGAGTTTGCAGGGAGTGGTTGTTTTGTTCCTGAATTTGGAGGGGAGCAAGACCGCCCCGTTCAGTGAAGCGGTTGATGCCGACGTAGCTGTAGCTCAAGCCGAGTTCGGGGCCGAATCGCCAGGCAACTTTTTGCCATTCGTGGCCGAGTTGAAGGTCGGTGATCAATTCCGTGCCGGTGGTTTCGCCGGTCTGGCGTTGGCCGAGGACGTTGCGGCGGGTGGTGTAGTTGGCCACGCCACCGCCGACCTGGGCATTGAGATAGAGGCCCTCGTTGATCCAACTGCCAAAGACACCGAATTTGCCGCCGTCGGTTTCGACTCGGCCTCCGGCTCCGTCAAGCTTGGCGGTGCTGCCAGCGTAGCCGGCGTAGAAGCCTCCGATGAGGTCGCCATCACCGAGACGGGTGATTTTGCGATCGATGCCGACGGTCATGCCAGCGGTGGTGAAGTCGTAGCCAGATCCGTTGCCGTCACCTTGGATGTCGCCGAACTGGCCGGTGCCGGAGGCGAAGAGGCTCCAGCCGGGGGATTGAATGGAGTCGAGGGAGACAGGGGTGTAATCGCGGAGTTTGGTTCCGGCAATGACGGGTTGAGAGGTCCAGTCGAGGAGACGGAGGCTGGAGGTGGAGACGGTGCCAGCGATACCGCCGCCGGAGATCCGCCATTCGGAGAGGCGGTTGAAGAGGTTGCGGCCTTGGGCGCGGTTATATTGTTTGGCCAGGGTGTTCATCAGGCCGAATTGGTCGGGGGAGATTTGTTGGAGGGCGTTGGCGAGGTTGGCGGCATCGAGCGAGTTAAGAAGGGTGATGAGTTCGGGCATTTGGCCGGTGCGGGAGAAGGTGTCGAGGTTGGCGGCGACGTTGAACTGGTTTTGGTTGAGGGCGAAGGTGGTGTAGTCGAGTTGGGTGACGCGGATGGCGAGTTGGAAGGTGGTGGGGGTGTAGATGGTGTCGAGGGCGAAGATGGCACCGAGGTTGCTGACGAGGGTGTCGTAGGTGCCGGTGACGGACCCGGCTTGGATGAGGGTGAAGGTATCGCCATCGGAGGGGGTGAACCCGCCGCCGAAAAGGATCTGGGCGGTTCCGGCGAGGCTGGCGTTGCCGACGACTTGAATTTGATCGTGCTGGGTTCCGGGGATCAGGCCGTCGATTTCGAAGAGGGTAATGCTGCCGGGGAGGAGGGTGAGGGCTCCGACGTTGAGGATGCCTGGGCTGGAACCGGGGCTGAGGAGTCCGCCTGATTGGATGACGAGGCTGCCGAGGAGGGTGCCGGAACCGCCGAGGGTGGCACCGTTGCCAATGGTGACGAGAGGGCTGGCGAGGGAGCCTTCGACACGGAGTTCGCCACCGAGGACGTCGGTGTTGCCGGTGTAGGTGTTGGTGCCGTTGAGGAGGAGAATGCCCTGGCCTTGTTTGGTCAGGCCGCTGGAGGCGGTGCCGTCGACGATAGGGCCGCGGATTTCGAGGTCGGCGGTGCCGCCGCCGAGGGCGATGTTGAAGGTGCGGTCGCCGTTGAGGTGGAGGGAGCCGCCGGTGGCGTCGATGAGAGCGGTGGAGGCGGACGGGTTGGTGGTGATGCCGCCGGCGGGGGTTCCAGGATCGAAGCGGAGGGAGCCGCCGGTGCCGGTCAGGACGGTGCCGCCAGTAAATTGGAGGCTGCCGATGGTTTCGGTTTGAGAATTGAGGTTGAGGAGACCGTCGGAAAAGAGGAGGACTTGGGCGGTGTCGTTGATCATTTCGTTGGCGACGGGAGCGAGGGTGGCGCCAAGTTGGACGATGGCGGATTGGGGTGTGCCGGCGTTGTTGCCGATGGTCAGGAGGGTGCCTTTGATGGCACCGTTGAGGTCGGTGAGGGTGTCGAGGATGAGGGTGCCTTCATTGACGGTGGTGGGGCCGGTGTAGAAGTTTTCGTCGGCGAAGAAGGTGACGGTGCCGGAACCGGTTTTGACGACCTGGCCGGTGCCGTTGATGGCGCTGTTGAGGAAGATATCGCCGGGGCCGATGAGGTTGAGGGTGAAGCCGCCGGTGTCGATGGATTCGGTAAAGGAGGTGGTGCCGAGGGTGAGGGTGGTGCCTGGCGCGATGTTGGAGATGGAGGCGTTGGCGGGGAGAATGAGGTCGGCGAGGAAGGTGTTGTCGTCGGAATGGTTTTGCAGGGTGCCGAAGAGGCTGAGCGTGGTGCTAACCGGGAGGGTAACGCCGCCGGAGAGTTCGAGAGTGGCACCGCCTTGGACGACGATGGGGCCGGAGCCGAGGGCGTTGGAATTAGTGATACGGAGGATGCCGTTGGCAACGTTGGTGGTGCCGAGGTAGGTGTTGGCGTTGGGGAGGATGAGGGTGCCGGAACCGGCCTGGGTCAGGGTGCCGAAGCCGCTAATCAGGCCGGTGTGGGTGTGGATGTCGGAGCGGTTGAAGCGGAGCGCGGCGTTGTTAACGATGGGGCCAGGCAGAGAGCCTGTGGTGCCGCCGTTGCCGATTTGGAGGGTGCCGTTGTTGATTTCGGTGGAACCGGAGAGCGTGTTGTTGCCGGTGAGGATGGTGGTGCCGGTTCCGTTTTGGTGGAGTTGACCGGTGCCGGAGATGACGCCGGGGAGGACGACGGTGTCGGAGCGGTTGACGGTAAGCAGGTTGTTATTGACGATGGGTCCGGAGAGGGAGCCGGAGGTGCCACCGTTGCCGAGGATGAGATTGCCATTGGAGATGGTGGTGGTGCCGATGAAGGTGTTGTTGCCGGTGAGGAAAAGGTCGGCGGCTCCGAGTTTGGTGAGGCCGCCGGAGCCGGAGATGGTGCCGGTGAAGGTGGTGGGGGCGACGTTGTTAACGGTCAGGGTGGACGTGCCGAGGAAGATTGGGCCGGAGGCGGTGAATCCAACGCCACTCACTTGGATCAAACTGGTTGAGCCGAGGAGGATGGCTCCGGCCCAACTGTCGTTGCCCAAGGATGAGAGAGCCCCGTCGGAACCAAGGAGACCGTTGCCGTTGATGAGAAGGGTTTCATTGCCGACGTCCACATTGAACAGCGAGAGGCGGGCTCCGGATTCGACGAGGGTGCCGTCGGCGGTGGAGCCAAGAGCGTTGGAGTGGGTCATTTGAATGGAGCCCTGAGCAAGGTGGGTAAGACCCTCGTAGGTGTTCGCGCCGGAGAGGAGGAGTTGGCCGGTGCCGAGTTTGGTGAAGCCGCCGGGACCGGAGATGACGGTGCCGATCCCGAGGTTGTGGGAGTCGGTGTCAATGGTGCCGGTGGATTGGAGGGTGATGGATTGGTTGAGGGAGGGGATGTTGGCGGTGAGTTGGAGAGTGCCGCCGTTAAAGATGAGGGTGTTGGTGGCGGAGCCGTTGCCGAGGTTGGCGGTGTTGGAGATTTGGGTGATGCCGTTGACGAGGGTGGTGGAGCCGGAGTAGGTGTTGAGCCCGTTGAGGATGAGGGTGCCGGTGCCTGTTTTCAGGAGGTTGCCGGAGGCGGCGGAGGGGCCATTGGAGATGATGCCGTTAACGGTGGTGGTGCCGGGGCCGGTGAAGGTAAGGGTGCGGGTGGTGGTGTTGTTGCTGAGGGCGACGGCACCGCTGAGGAGGAAATCGCCGGCGGCAGCGTTGATGACGCCGTTGTGGTTGAAGGTGAATCCGCTGTTAAGGGTCTGGAGGTTGGTGGATTGGTTGGTGAGCGCTCCGCCGAGGGTGATGATGTTGTTGTTGAGCGTGAAGGCATCGGCGTTTTCGTCGAAGGTGATGGTGCCGGTAGTCCGGTTGGCCTGGGTATCTACGGTGGTCTGGGTGGAGCCGGTGAAGATGAGGGCGTCGCCCGGAATTGGGACGATGTCGGGGTTCCAGTTAGCGGCGTCGGTCCAGTTGCCCGTTCCGGCACCTCCGTCCCAGGTGTAGAGGGTGGCGATGGTGGTGGTGAATTGGAGATCGCTGCCGACGATGGAGAAGGTGCCGGAAAGTTGGGGGATGGTGTGGGTAAAGGAGAGGTTGTTGAGATCGAAGCCAGCGACGCCGGTGCCGGAGAGGAGGGTAAAGG
>JBDNCR010000012.1:0-12022 GCA_046719555.1 Verrucomicrobiia bacterium
GCCGCCCCAAGTGGCGATCTCCAGCAGCGTGTCGGTGTCGAGGTCGTGCTGGTATTTGGCGTAAGCCGCATATCGCTCGAGGCGGAAGCGGTCGAAGGTTCGGGTCGCGATGTTGCGGTCGCGAGAATAGAAGCGGGTATTCGGCGTGACCGGAGCGCGATCGGGAGCGAGGCCACCAGGTTCCCCATGCTCCTCATCGGTGGCGTCGACATTAAAGATCAGTCGCGAGGCTGGCGTCAGGGTGAGGACCATTTTTGCCGTGCCGGTGTGAAGCGTGTAGTCGCTGTTGGTCGTGCGAAATCCGTCGGCTTGCCGGTGATTGAAATAGGCCAGGTAGCCGACCCGATCCACGGTGCCATCGACCGCTGTGTAGTTCGTGAACAGCCCATAGGAACCGAAGGTGTTCTCTGTGGTCAAGTGAAAGGGCCGATCGGTGCGCGGCGCGTAGGTCACGAAGTTGATGGTCCCCGCCGGTTGCGGTCCGTAGAGCAGCGAACCTCCGCCACGAACCAATTCAATGGATTGGACGGCCGAAAGGGGCGGGGTGTAATACGCTTCAGGATAGCCGAAAGGATCGGCGTGGATGGGGATTCCATCCTTGAGAACTTGATAAAATTGAGCCCGGTGCGGATCAAAACCGCGGCCGCCAATGCTGACCAAAGGAGTCGTCTCCTCACTGAGGAAGAGGCCGGGAGTCTGGCTCAAGGCCAATCGAAAATTATTGGTGGGGCCAGCTCCGGTTTCGGCCGGACTCAACCGGGCCGTTTTCTTTCCAGCGAAAATCTCGGTCCCCTGAACATCGGGCAAAAAAACCTCGGGAGCCCCAGCCGTGGCTCGGACCACAATGGCCCCTAGTTCAACAGGCGTCTCGGTCAGGACAGGCTGGCGCAAACGGGCTTCGGGGGATCCAGGAAGAACAGCCAACGACGGAAAAACGGCGCTAATTACGCCCAAAAAAACAAGGAGAGAACGAGTCATCGCGGCGGTTTTAATGAGAACGAGTCTGGAATGCAAATAAAATGTGAGAGCAAGTCTCAATCTTTATTGGGCGGGCCTTCCGGTTTTTCCTCCTCCCTCGCCTTCCTCTCCTCCAATCCCAGTTGGCACCCCCAGACCCTGTGGTATCGTCGCCCCTTCATGACCGACTCTTCCTCCCCTACCGCCGCGGTGATCGGCAGCGGCTTCGGCGGGCTGGCCGCCGCCATCCGTCTTCAGGCCAAAGGCTATCGCACCACGATTTTTGAACAACTCGACCAGCCAGGGGGGCGCGCCTCCGTCTTTCAGGATAAAGGATTCACCTACGATGCCGGTCCCACCATCATCACCGCTCCTTTTCTCATCGATGAGCTTTTTCAGTTAGCCGGAAAAAAAACCGAGGATTACGTCCGGATTGTTCCCTGTCACCCGTTTTACCGGATTATTTTCCATGACGGACAAACGTTTGACTACACCGGTTCCGAAGAGGAGATGCTGGCGCAGGTGCGAAAGTTCAGCCCAGACGACGCCACCCGCTATCCGGCCCTTGTGGCCAAGACCAAAGAGATTTTTGACCGTGCCTTCATCGATCTCGCGGACCAGCCATTCTCGAACCTGACCGACATGCTCCGGGTGGCTCCGGATCTAATCCGCCTTCGGTCCCATGAATCGGTTCACACCATGGTCGCCCGATACATCAAGCACCCGCTTCTGCGCCAAGTTTTCAGCTTTCATCCTCTTCTCGTGGGGGGCAACCCGTTCGCCAGCTCGTCCATCTACGCCATGATCCAGTTCCTCGAACGGAAATGGGGTGTCCACTTTGCCATGGGCGGAACTGGGGCCCTGGTTCGAGCCTTGGTTCATCTTTTTGAGGAAATGGGGGGCACCGTTCGACTAAGCCAGCCGGTCGAAGCCATTGAGATCGACGAAGGCGCCGTGACGGGTCTCCGTCTTCGGGGCGGCGAAGTTTTTCCCACCCGACTGGTGGTTTCCAATGGAGACGTATCCCGCGTTTACCAAGATTTGGTTCCCGCCCGTTACCGCAAGAAATGGACCGACCATCGGCTTCGTTCGATGCGCTACAGCATGAGTTTGTTTCTGATCTATTTTGGCACCGACCGGACCTATCCCGAGTTAGCCCACCATTCGATCATTCTCACCCGACGCTACAAAGAATTGATCGATGACATCTTCAACCGAAAGGTGTTGGCGGACGATTTCTCTCTCTACCTCCATGCGCCCACTCGCACGGATCCCTCCCTCGCCCCGCCTGGGTGCGAGTGTTTCTATGTCCTCTCGCCGGTGCCCCATTTGGAGGCTCCAATCGACTGGTCCAAGGTGAAAGAACGCTACGCGGATGCGATTCTCGAATCCCTTGAAGCCCATTGTCCTGACCTCCGGAAACATGTGATCAGCCGTTTGATTTTCACTCCAGAAGACTTCGAGAGTCGTTACACCTCCCACCTCGGCTCGGCCTTTCAATTCGAGCCCGTGCTGACTCAAAGCGCGTGGTTTCGTCCGCACAATGTCTCGGAAGATGTCCGCGGGCTCTACTTGTGCGGTGCCGGCACGCATCCGGGAGCAGGACTTCCCGGCGTGCTTTCCTCCGCCAAAGTCTTGGAACGGGTCATCCCTTGCCCCGATGGTCTCCTCCGTCCTGCTCCAAGTCTGGTTGGATCGAAATGAGGATGACCCGCCTTTGAGGACGACAAGCGTCGGTTGAAGGAAAGCGGTGGGCCCGTTTGCATTTCACCGCGACTGCGCGATACTGCGGTGCTGGTGGAGACCGGGCACGCCCGGAGCCTCGGCACCCTAACCCAAAACAGGAGACCTCCATGCCCGCAGCCGCCATCCAAACCTTCCCTGCATTCAGCTTACCCCGCCTGCTCAGCACGGTGTTTGCACCCGAAAAGGGCGAACGGATTTGCATTCTAATCGACCTCGACGACCCAACGGACGTAATCGATTGGAAGTTTCTCCAAAATCCCGACCTCTCGATTCAACGCTACGCCCACGATATCTTTTACCGAGGTTTGCACGAGGGAGTTCTGGCGGAACTCGGACTCGAGGGCGGAGATTTCTACGCCTACAAAATCACCGGCGGCAGCAACCTCGACCTCCCCGACGAAGCCTTCACCCCCGAAGGCTCTCAGGTGTCTCTGGAGCGCGACGTTTATCCAAACTACGACATCGTCCTTTGCATCTCGACCTTTTCCGCCACCGCCCCCCTCACGGCCCATGCTCGCAAAATCGGGTTTCGTGGAGCAACCCTCCACGGAGTGAACAAGGTCATTCTCGAAACCGGTCTGGCCGTCGATTACAATGAAGTCAGTCGCCAAGCGGAAAAACTCCGCCTTGGCATGACGCGCGCCGACTGGGTGGAAATTGACTTTGCCCTCGGGTCGGATCGATACACCCTCCGGCTTGACCTAAATCGGCAGGAAGCCCAGAAAAGCCATGGCCTTTGCCGCGGCCGTCACCCGGACGTGGCCAACCTCCCTGCCGGCGAAATTTACTACGTGCCCACCGGAGCCGAAGGCGCGTTTCCGATGAAATACGAGGACGGCACCATCGGCCTGATGACCGTCCGCGGCGGTCGAATCGTTCACGCCGCTTTGCTCAAAGGGAATTTACAAACCATCAGTGATCACCAGAACAAAATCATCGGCGACCCCGTCACCGGTGAGATCGGGGAACTCGGCTTTGGCACCCAAGTCCTTCCCTTTTCCGGACGTGATATCCAGGATGAAAAGGTTCTGGGGACCCTGCATGTCGCCACCGGACGGAGCGACCATCTCGGCGGTCATCTGACTCCCGACAAATTCGTTCACGCCAAGAATGCGACTCACGATGATATCCTCTTTGCTCCACACAAAACCGCTGAGATCGGCGTGCCTCAAGTGCGGATGCACCGGAACGGGCAGACCGTGGTCCTGATCGAGAATTACGCGCCCGCCGCCTACATGCTCGATCTCCTCGCAGGCGATTAATCCGGCTGCCATGAAGCCGGCCGATTACGATTCCGAGGCGCTTCTTCACCAGTATCTCCTCTTTCACTTCGGCAGCGCGACCGATCAGTTTGGCTCGCACCCGGAACCGCCGGGCGGGGCCGACTATCCCGGTCGATGTGCTGCGGCCGCCCTCACCCTCTACGGCCCATCTCCGCCTCGCACCGCGTTGGATCTTGGGTGCGCGGTCGGGGGAGCGACTTTTGCCCTGGCACGGCAATCGCTCTCGGTGCTGGGACTTGACTTGTCGGACCCCTTCATCAGCGCCGCTGAGCAGTTGCGCCGGAACGGAAGGATCTCGCTCCACCGCGTAGAAGAGGGCGAACGGACAACTCCCCTCGAGGTCCGGCTCGATCCGCAGATTGACCGCCATCGCACCCGGTTCATGGTCGGCGACGCCTGCCGCTTGCCGCCTGAAGCCTCCGGACCGTTTGACCTGGTCCTGGCCGCCAACCTCATCGACAGGTTGGCCTCGCCGCAAACCCTCCTCAACCAGGCTCCAGCTTTGGTTAATTCGGGTGGACTGCTGGCGCTGATGTCGCCTTACACCTGGTTGGAATCTTTCACCCCAAAAGAGGCCTGGCTTGGGGGTCGCATCCAAGGCCATGGCCCGACCGACAGCTTCACCACGCTTCGACGAATTCTCGAACCTGCCTTCACCTTAATCGAACGCCGTGACATCCCGTTCACGATCCGTGAACACGCCCGCAAATTTCAGTGGTCCATTGCTGATGCTACCTTCTGGCGGCGAAATTGAGGCAACGACCGCGTCTCGGTAAAGAGCTCAAATTAAGCACCAACTCACGCCCACTAGACCTTTCTCGCCACCACCGACACGTTGGATCCTCCGAACCCGCTGGAATTGGACATTGCAATCGAGGGAGCCTCAGGAATCGGCGTTGTCACGACCGGAATCATGGCGCAGGCGGGATCCAAATCCGTGATGTGGGCTGAAACTGGCGTGAAGCCCTCCTTCAATGCCAGAACCGTAAAAGCCAACTCCATGGCTCCGGCAAGGGACAACCCGTGGCCGGTGAGACTTTTCGTACTGCTAACATGGGGGCGTTGTCCTTCCGGGAAAACCGAAGCAATCGCACGTGCCTCCGCCAGATCGCCCACCGTCGTGCCCGTGGCGTGAGCGTTGATGTAATCGACGGCCTCCGCTTCAACGGCCGCATCCTCGAGGGCCAGTGCCATACACCGCGCCAAACCCTCCCCATGAGGTTCGGGAGCCACCACATTGAATCCGTCCGAGGATTGACCCCAGCCCAACAACTCCACATAGGGCGTGGCTCCTCGCGCCTCCATGGCCTTCTCCGATTCCAGCACGAGCACGGTCGCCCCTCCCGTCCCAATAAAGCCATCCCGCTTCCGGTCGAAGGCGCAAGGGTAACGTTCCGGGTCGGTTTGAACCGAAAGAGCGCGAATGGAACAAAAGGGAACCGATGAAAAAAGATTGCAGTCCTCGGCTCCGACGACGAACGCTCGGTCGTGACGCCCCATGCGGATCAGATCGATCGCATGGCCCGCCGCATGAGCGGAGGAGGCACAGGCAGAAGAAAATCCAAGGGCGCCCCCTTTGATTTTGAAGAGCGAACCCAGATTGATATAGAGCGAGCCGGGAATGCCGTTGACCACGCCCATGGGATTGGTTGCCATGACGCCCCGCTCAAGCATCACTTTATAATTCTCGTAGGTCAGCCACATTGACCCGCCGCTGGCGGTCATCAGGCAGGTGCGCGGACTGGAAACCTCGTCCTCCCGCAAGCCGGCATCCGCGATCGCCTGTTTCATGGCGCAAAACGCATAGAGCGCGTTGGGCGTCATCGGCCGGAGCTGCTCCCGCCTGAGCCGATCTGGCCCTGGATAACTCCAGTCTTCCACATCGGTGGAGGGAAACGAGAATCCTTTAACGGTTCCCGCCATCTTGACCGGAATGGAGGGATCTTGGAAAGGTTCAAACAACTCAATGCCGGTCCGCAAATGTCGAAGGCTGTCGAGCACAGCTTCCTTGGAATTACCGATGCTGGTAATGAGGCCGAGGCCAGTGACAAAAACGCGGTTCATCCTGGGGCTAGAGGTTGGATTGAGTCGCCGTCCCACAACGGGCCCGTTCGATCGCGGCCTAAAACTAGAGCCGAGTCGAAAGCAGAACCAACAAAAAAGGCGGCCTTGCGGCCGCCTTTCTCGACGAAGTCAAAGCGGTCACACCGCCCCAGCGTCTTTGAGAACCTGAAACGCATTCGATGCGTTCAGATTTTTCAGCGCACGAGCGGAGATTTTGACCCGGACAAATTTTTTCAGTTCCGGAACCCAAACACGTTTATTGCGGAGGTTGGGATAGAAAAATCGCGGGGTATTCGAGGTCACGTGCATCCCGATCCCGCCCTTCTTCTTGGCTTTACCGCTCCGATTGATACGAGACCCGCGAACCGGAGCCGCCTGAGTGATGATACATTTTCTGGCCATAACGGTTATTTAATCAGCAGGACATTGCGCGCCCGCTTGATTTCACGGGTCAGCTTGCGGTGGAGTTTGGCAGGCATGCCGGTGATCCGGCGGGGGAGCAGTTTGCCACGTTCCGTAACAAACTTCTTCAAAAGTTCCACGTTGCGGAACTCGATGGCCTCGGCATTCACGTCGATTCGTTTCCGGGAGGCGGTCCGGTTGCGCCGGGGTCGGCGGGCATTTTTCTTGATGGTCATAGGATTACTCTTTGATCTTCGGTCGTTCGTCGTCGTCGTCGTCGCCTTCTTCTTCGAAGAAGTTATCGGCCGAATCCATGAATTGTGGCGTGGTATCCCACCGCCGACGACCACGATTTTCACGTTCGAGCTTGGATTGGCACTCCACCGTGAATCGGGCAAAAGGGATCGCTTCCAAACGGGCCTTGGGAATCGGCTGCTGGGTCATCTCGCAAATCCCGTAGCTTCCGTCTTCAATCCGCTTCAACGCTTCCTCAATCTCGTACAAGGCATCTTGCTCCTGGGACAGAAGGCTGAGGGCAAAATCTTTCTCGTAAGCGTCCGAACCCGCGTCCGCCTGGTGCATGCCAAAGGCCGAGGCAGCGCTTCCCTCTGGTCGAGAGCGAAGACTGTCCTGCGCCACATCCTGCATTTGGTCCAGGATATGATCCCGCAAATCGAGCAGACGCTTCCGCTGCAACTCAAGAAACGGCTTCGGTAGAGGCTTCGGTTTACCGACCGGCTTCCGATCGGTTGTCGGGATGGAGCGGCTGCTCCCTTTAATCGGAAACAAAGGCGGCTTGGAAGCAGGCACCGTTGATTTCGGGGCCACATTTTTTGCCTCAACCGCCCCTTGGCCTTTGGGAGCCTGAGCCGAGCCAGACGCCTTTCGCGCCACAGGCTTCGCCGGCGATGCTTTCGCCGACGGCTTCTTGACTGGGGAGCGCGCGCCGCCTTTCTTGACGGCCGCAGTCGGCGTCTTGGCCTTGGCAAGCTTCTTGGACGAGGAGGACTTCTGGGCTTTCGACGCCATAAGGGAGAAAGTTTCTAGCGGATGAGTTGCGGGTTGCCAACCAGAAAAGATGGAAGTTTTTCACACGCCCCGTCCCCCACCCGCTTCCAGGCCGGTGCCATCAAACTAAAAATCTGTGCGGAACGCTGCTCGACAGCCCCGGCCAGACCCATCACCTTCATCCAATGTCGTCGATCAACGAGTTCTTGTTGCACCACCAACTACGGATCCATTCCAACCCGTGTATCAGCCCCGATGCCTGCCTCGATTGGGCAGCCATGCAAAAGGACCTTAGCCAGGCCGCCCAAATCCACGCTGCCAGTCGATTTGAAACCTCACATGGGGTGTGGCATTTGGCGGAAAACTCGCTCGGCGATCATGCTTGGTTACTGCACGGACACGACGCTCCCCTGGAGCAGGGAATCGTTCTGCCCCAAGGCCAACGTGCCTATCCGGCCACGTATCGCAACCTCCTGACGCTCAAAAACCTGGTCTTGGAGCACGACGCCCAAGCCACCATCTTCCCCCGATCAGACGGAACCCTGGGCCGTGGCACCCTCGGCGTCGGGGCCCGGTTTACCACCCTGCACTGGCCCGCCGTCGATTGGACCATGGCTGCGCTCGGTCGAGGAGTGACGGCCAATCAAAACTCTATCCCTCGGGAATTGGTTTTTGACGTCGAGGCCATGCTCCAAGGGCAGCTTGACCGGGTACCCTTCCCCTTTATCGGGACCGATGTTCCCGAAGGTCATCAAGGGCAAAGCGTCGAGGGCATGGCTCACTTTTGTATCCTCCAGAAGTTAAAATCCGGATTTCACCATCGTCGGATCGGCTGGGCTTTCAATGCCGACCACCAACCCGTTGGGGGCAAATTCGACCGTCGGGAGGCCGCCCTCGTCCGGGGCTGTCTCTTGGCCAGCTACATCACCTTTGATTTGTCGCCAGAGTTGGCACTTACCGTTGTCCCGAACGATCCAGCCTCCTGGGTTTCCCAACATCTCCCCAAGGAGGTGCTTTCGCATGTCCGCCAGCGTCTGAAAGACCTCGGCCTGACCCTAGACCAGACCCAACTCCACACTCAGATCGCTCTGGTCTGGCCAGCCGTGGAAAAAATGAAACGGAGAGATACCCTTTACACTGCCGCACGTCACGAGGCTTTCACCACCGCGGAAGGTCGTTCCTACCTGCGAGAACTGTCGATTGACGAGCTGCCCGGCCTTACCTCCCCGGAAACCACCGCGATCATGCTGGCCCTCTGCGAAGCGCTGAAGATGCGCATTGATTTTGTAGCTCCCGCTTTCGGTTTCCAAAAAAACATGCCCTATCCCGACAACGACAAGCTCCGCGAGTTGATTCGCCGCCAGTGGGACGTCTGCCAAGCCTTCGATGCCGGAATCGGTTTCCATTCCGGCTCGGGAAAGTCGGCGACCAATTACCAAATCATGGGTGAGATCACCGGCGGACGATTGGAAATCAAAACCAGCGGCCGATACACTTACGAAATGGGGCGAGCCCTGGCAGCCTCCTCCAACCCTTCCGACCAAGCTCTTTGGCGTGATTGGTATGCCTTCACCCGCCAACTGGCCTGCACCGGAGCCTTCAGCCAAAACGAAACCGAGCGACAGATGGCCCGCGTTTTTATCACCGAAACGTTGCGGCTTGAGGGAAAGGATCATCCCCAAGTCTGGGACTCCCCCGAGACCCTCCGCCAAGCCCTGGAAACCCTAAACCCCTCCCCCGACCACATGTTCTGGTTTGAATACAACTTCCTTTTCGTTCTCGCTGCCGAGGGCCGAGCCGACAAATCAGCCCTTGGCGACCACACCCCGCTCGGCTACCGCCAGCGCGCGCGCTTCTACTCCATCAGTGCTGAGGCCCGTTTAAATTACGCCAAAAACGTGGCGCGTTACCTCATCTTTTTGGCCCAAACCACCGGCTTGGTCCCAGCATCTGTTGCTGATCAGGCCACCACCCGACTCAACGCAATCCCCACCTGGGAAGAATTCCTCCGACAAATTGCCCCCGAATCACCGGCCTAGGGGGTCCACGAGGTCGGAACCTTCTCCACAAGCAAATCCCGATTTTCCTATTTGCCCGCTGCCGGGAAAGCTCTTAACCTCATTAAGTTTTCCCGACCTCCCATGGCTTCCGACGACCGCGACGGTGCCCTTGGCACCTACCTCAAAGAAATCAGTCAGGTTCCGCTCATTACCCCGGCGGAAGAGATCCGTTTGGCCAAGCTGATCGAAAAAGGAGACGCCCGCGCTCGAGAAAAAATGATCCAGGCCAACCTTCGCCTCGTCGTCAAAATCGCCCACGACTACGCAAATTTTGGCCTCCCCCTTCTGGACCTTATTTCCGAGGGAAATATCGGCTTGATGAAAGGCGTTGACCGGTTCGATTGGCGACGCGGCAATAAATTCAGCACCTACGCCGCCTGGTGGATCAAGCAATCCATCAAGCGTGCCCTGGCCAATCAAAGCAAAACCATCCGTCTCCCGGTCCACCTTGTGGACAAACTGGCCAAAATGCGGCGCCTGGCCATGCAGCTTGCCGAGGAACTCGGCCGTGAACCCACCGATGAAGAACTGGCCCAGGAACTCGGCGTTCCGGTCCGGAAAATTGCCCAACTCAAACGGGTCTCGATGCGTCCCTCCTCCCTCAATGCATTGGTCGGAGATGAAGACTCAACCGAATTGGGCGACCTCGTTCCCGACGAGAAAGCCCGGACTCCGCTTGAAGTGCTCAGTGACGACAATCTCCGGGCCGCGCTCAAAGATGTCTGGCACGTCCTCGACGACCGGGAGCGGCTCATCCTCAGCCTCCGTTTCCCGGTCGAAGGCGAAAAGACCTTGACCCTGGAGGAAGTTGGCAAAAAGCTCAGGGTCACACGCGAACGCATCCGCCAGCTTCAAAACCTGGCCCTCAAAAAGTTGCGCGTGGAAATCGAGAAAAAAGACAAGCGTCGCCAACCCTCCGCCTAAACCCTCCTATGCTGCTTAAATCCGCCACGGACCGCCTGAAAAACGCGGTGCGGAACATCCCTGATTTCCCGGAGGCCGGGATTGTCTTCAGAGACATCAGCCCCATCTTAAGCGACGGCCAACTCTTCCGACTGGCCTCCACCATCTTCTCCGACCGCTATCAACGCAAACCGGTCGATGCCGTCGTCGCCATCGATGCCCGAGGCTTTATCTTTGGCAGCTGCCTCGCCTACATCCTCGGCGTCGGGCTCGTCCTCGTGCGCAAAAAAGGAAAACTTCCCTTCACCACCATCGAAGCCTCCTACACCCTGGAATACGGAACCAACACCCTTCAAATGCACAGCGACGCCATCCAGCGCGGCCAGCGCGTCGTGGTCATCGATGACGTTCTGGCCACCGGCGGCACCCTCGTCGCCACGGCGGAGATGGTGCAACGACTCGGTGGCGAGCTTCTCGAAGTCGCCGTCCTCATCGAACTGGAAGCCCTCGGCGGACGGGCCAAACTAGCCCCCTACCCCGTCTACTCGATCATCCAGTTCTAACCATCGCCATGCCCTGGGGAAGCACAGCTTCCTCACCTGATCCACACCCTTCCGCGACGATCCAAACAACATCCGGACGACCAACCCCTTGCGGGCTTCCGGGTCAACGGCAACTCCCCCGGTCTCTTTTCCCCACGGTTGCAACTGTTTGGTCCCCCCCTCACCAAACCGTGCGGAGCCTTCGACAAGCCCGGCGTAGCGACTCTCTCGCCTCTCCGCCAGCTTGTTGGCATGGCCACGAGCCCGCTCACGCCCTCCTCCCTGCTTGATGGCAACGAAGCCGTCGCCTCCGCCGCTTTCCGACTTTCGGAAAACATCGCAATCTACCCCATCACCCCATCATCGCCCATGGCAGAATTATGCGATGAATGGAGCGCAGCCGGTAAGCGCAACCTGTGGGGGGACGTTCCTCGCGTCGTTGAAATGCAGTCCGAAGCTGGAGTCGCCGGCGCTCTCCACGGGATGCTCCAGGCCGGAACCCTCGCCACCAGCTTCACCTCCTCACAAGGTCTGCTCCTCATGTTGCCGGCCCTCTACAAAATCGCCGGCGAACTCACCCCATTTGTCCTTCATGTCGCGGCGCGGTCGCTGGCCACCCATGCCCTCTCAATCTTCGGTGATCAATCCGACGTCATGTCGGCCCGTTCCACGGGCATGATGATGCTCTGCTCCAGCTCCGTCCAAGAAGCCCACGACTTCGCCGCCATCGCCCATTGCCTCACCCTGGAAACCCGCCTTCCCATTCTCCACTTTTTCGATGGGTTCCGCACCTCGCACGAAATCAACAACGTCACCCTCCTCACCGACGATCAACTGCGCCAACTCTTTCCTCAAGCCGCGCGCACCGCTCACCGCCAACGTGCCTTGACTCCGGACCGTCCCCAAATCCGCGGCACGGCACAAAACCCTGATGTCTTTTTCCAAGCCCGCGAAGCCGCCAACCGCTTCTACCTCGACGCCCCAGGCCGCCTGGCCCAATGGTTCCACAAATTCAGTCGCCTCACCGGCCGCACCTATCGGCTTTTTGACTACGCGG
>JBDNCR010000120.1:0-5943 GCA_046719555.1 Verrucomicrobiia bacterium
GTTGAACGGAGAGAGGTTGAAGCCCGAGTTTCTGGGGGCACGGTCAAAACGGTGTGAGGTGCGGGTGGCGTTGGAGGAGGGCTGGAACTGTTTTTGCGGTCATGTGGAGTTTTTGACGCAGGCGGAGTTTTATGATGGGGTTTTTGGTTGGCCACGGGAGGCGGGTTTGGTGTTGGCAGCGGGGCCTGAGGGGGGCGAGGTGGGCCGGTTCCGGTTGTCTCCCTTGGTTAAGCCGGAGGAGGTGGGGATGTGGTTGGATCAGGGGAGGCCGGTTGAGCGTGAGGGTTGGGTGCGTTGCATGGGGAACCCAGATCGGTTGACGCCGGCGCGGGTGATGGCTTGGCGCCGGTTGAAGGGGACGGTGTTGCGGGATCGGATTTATGGGCCAGGGGTGGACGGGGAGGCGGCCGCTGGGGGACATCTTTGGGTGTTCGATTTTTCGGAGGAGTTTGTGGGGCATGTGGCTTTGGATGTGGAGGGGCCAGCGGGCATGGTGGTGGATCTGGCCTACGATGAGTGGCTCAGGCCGGATGGTTTGGTTGATTTGTATCGGACCAACCCGTTTGTGAACACGGCGGAGCGATTTATTTTACGAGGCGGTCGGCAGACGGTTCGAACGTTGAATGTGCGGGGTGGACGATTTTTGCAGGTGGCGGTAACGCCGCCGGATGGGGCGGCGCGGATGGAGGGTCGGGCGCGGTTGCATGGGGTGTGGGTGGATGAGGTGCGGTCGCTGAGTCGAGGTGAGGCGACGTTTGGGTGTGGCGATGAGGAGTTGGAACGGATTTGGGAGGCTTCAGTGCAGACGGTGGTGGCGAGCGCGGAGGATGGTTATTCGGATTCGCCTTGGAGGGAGCGGGGGACGTATGTGGGGGATTTCGGCGTGAATCAGGCAATTCACCAGTTGTTTTGTGCTGATTTTTCAGTGCCGCGGCGTGGGTTACGGGTTTTCGCGCAGGCCCAGCTTGAGAATGGGCAGATTCCGGCGGTGGCTCCGGCGCATCATCGAAAGCCGCATGAGGATTTTACGCTGATTTGGATTTTGGCGTTGCATGATCATTGGTCGTTGACGGGAGACGTGGGGGTGGTGGAGGAGCTTTGGCCGGCGGTGGAGCGGGTGTGGGGTTCTAAGGCGTGGGTGACCGGGCCGGAGGGGCTTTGGTCGTCGGAGACGCACAATCTTTTTGTGGATTGGGGTATCGAGTTGGCGGAGCGGGGCGGTTGGGCCAATGCGGTGATCAATGCGTTTCGGGTGGCCGCTCTGGACCGGAGCGCGGAGTTGGCCGCGGTGACGGGTCGGGAGCGTCGGGCGGGGGAGTTGCGGATGGAGGCAGAGTTGGTGCGTCGGGCCTTTTCGCGAGTGTTGTGGAGGGAGGATGAGAGACGGTTTGCGGCGTTTGTGAATGAGCAGGGGCAACGGGCTGAGTCCACGGCGATTCATGGGAATGCGTTGGCGTGGGCCTTTGGCATTGGGTCAGCGGCGCAACGAGAGCAGGTGCAGCAGTATGTTTTGGCGCGGTTGGAGCGGAATTTTGATTTGGGTTTGGAGCGGGGGCTTTTTGGCGGGCATCTGGAGCTCTATTTTTGGAGTTATGTGCTTCCGGTTTTGGCGGAGCAGGGGTTTCACCAGGCGGCGGTGCGGTGGATTCGGCAGCATTGGGGCTATGCGACTGAGGACGGGTTTGGGACGTTGCCGGAGTGTTTTTGTCGGAAAAACAGCGGGGAGGGGAGCAAGTGCCATAGTTGGAGCGGATTTCCAGCGGTGTTTTTGACCCGGTATCTTTTGGGATTGAGGCAGGCGAGGCGGGGCGATCCGAATGAGTGGGTGCTTGATCCGCTGCCAGTGGAGGGCTTGGACTGGGCGGAGGGCTGTCAGCCGCACGCTGATGGGATGATTCGGGTGGCTTGGGAACGGACGTTGGATGGACGGATTGAGGCGCGGGTGGAGGCACCGGAATCGGTGCGGGTAAGGGTGCTAGCCGGGCGTGCGCGAGTGCCGACGGTCGCTTCAGTCTGATTGGCTAAGCCGTTGGACCGGGGTGTCGGCAAGGTGTCGGTGGGCATCCTCGAGAGCTGCGAGGACTTTTTCGGGGAAGGGATGATGGTGGAGCAAGGGTCGGAGTTGATCCGGGGAGGCGGAGGAGGCGGGTTGGCCCGGAAACCAGTGCCCAGCATTGCCCAGGAGGTTGTATCGCATTTTGCCGAACTCGGTCAGGCCGAGGGCGGTCATGAGGGTCCAAAGGCGGAGGATTTCGTGGAGGTTGACCCCGCCGGGCACCTGCTCCCACGGAGGGAGGGCGTGATGCCAGGCGGCGATCCAGTGACTGCCACAGGCCGAGAGGAGGGCGGCCCGGAGGCGGCGTTCGACGGGTTCGATGGTGGCGGGGATGTTGTGGTAGTAGGCAAGGGCGCGGAGGTGTTCGTCGAAATCGGAGGGGCGGGCGGCACCGAGGGAGAGGGTATGAACTTCGGGTCGGTTGAGACAGAAGAGGTCGTTGAAGATCATGGGGGAGAGGGGAAGACAGGCTTCCCGGAGTTCAGGGGAAGGGGCGTAGAGTTTTCCGCCTTTGTCGTTGGGACTGATGATAAAGACGCCCATGTCGTGACGGCGAGCGGCTTGGATGGCGGGCCAGTTGATTTCGTTGACGAAGTACCAGTGCAGGTTGATGTAGTCGAAGGCGTCGGTGGCGATGGTGTCGAGGATGGTGGGGAGATCGGCGTGGGTGGAGAAGCCGATGAAACGGCAGCGGCCTTGGTGGCGGAGGGTTTCGGCGGCGGGCAGGGCGATGTCGAGGGTTTGACGGAGCAGTTCCCGGTTGTTAATCCCGTGAATGGAGAGAAGGTCGACGTGGTCGAGGCGAAGGTAGCCCATGGAGGTGTTGAAGGTGTCGAGGAATTCCTGGGCGGTGGCCATCGGGGCGATCTTGGTCTGGACGATGATGGAGTCGCGCGGGAGGGTGGGGAGGACCCGACCGAGTTGCATTTCGGAGGTGCCATAGCCGCGAGCGGTTTCGATGTGGTTGATGCCAAGTTCGACGGCGCGATGGATGGTGGCCTCAAGGTTGGCCTGGTTTTCGGGAGGAATGTCTTCTGGGGGCAGGTCTTTCCACTGGTGTTGATAACGCATGCCGCCGCAGGAGAAGACCGGCATGGAGAGTCCGGTGCGACCGAAACGGCGGGTCGGGATGGCGGGAAGACGAGGGAGGCTCAGAGCTGGAACTCGATGGTGCCGCGGGCGATGATATCGTCGATGATTTCGCGGCGTAGTTCATGGGGAATGGGCCGACGGTCCGCTTCGGGCCAGGCCTCAAGGAGTCGGGCAAGCTCCCGGCGAAGGGCTTTTTCATCACCGCGTTCGAAGAAGGACGGTTCGATGGTGGTGGCGAGGAAGTAGAGGACGTCGCGGGTGAGCCGACCGATGGGATTGGCGGCGAGGGCTTGGGTTTGGCTGTAATCACTCTCGGCCAAGATTTGGGCGGCAGGGTCGGGTTCGGGGTCCGAGATGAGTTCCAGAAGTTTTGGGTTTAGGCGGTGGAGGATCCGCTCAATGATGTGGCGACGGGTGACATCGTCGGTGACCCCATGGGCGTCGAGGCGATTTTGCACGTCGTCGAGCACCGTGGCAGCGAGCCGGGCTTCTTGGCCCGGTTGAAAAAGGTCGTCCGAGAGCCGACCGGCAATAAAGGAGAGGCAGTCTTTGTAGGTTTCCTCAAGGGAGGTGTCCGGGCTGGGCGCCTCGGTGATCTCGGTGCCGGCAACGGGGGCGGCAGGGATGCTGTCGACGATGTCGTGGATGAGGCGAGATTTGGTGTCTTCGTCGAGATGGAGTTGTTTTTCGATGAGGCGTTGGTTGATGAGTTCGAGGGCGCGGAGCCTCAGTTTTGGGCGGTTTTCTTCGGTGAAAAGGGAGAGATCAAGATGTTGGGCAAGGTAAGCAGCGAAGTCGCGTTTGAGGAGCGAAAGAGGATCGGCAGGGGCGACGCCGCCGAGCGGTGGGATAAACGGCGAGTTAGCCATAAAACCTATGGTGATTGTGATAGTCCGAGGCGGGCCGTTTGGCAACGGTCAAAAGGGGGTGTGTTTCTCACTTGCGGGCTAGGGTGGGTTTGCTTGGGTGACGAGCGTGAAGGTGGAAGTTGTGAATCGGGTTCGAGGTGGGGAGCCGGGTGAGGGAAGGTGTGGATGGGAGCTAGAGAGGCGGACTCGAAGTGATTTTGGCGCGGTGGAGGAAGGAGTTGGCAACGGATGAGCGGGGGGAAGAGGTGGGAGTTAAGCGGTGCGTGGCAGAGCCGATTGCCCTGGGGGTTGGCTGTGGTTTCTGGAGGGTTGTTGGCCTTGGCGTTTGCTCCGGCCGAGCAAGCGTGGTTGGGATGGGTGGCGGTGGTGCCTTTGGCGGCGTGGTTTTGTTGGTTCCGAGAACGGATCGGGCGGGCGTTCGCTTTCGGGTGGGTGATGGGTTTGGTTTTTTTTGGCGTAAGTTTTTTCTGGCTGACGAAGGTGACGGTGGCGGGGTGGCTGGCGGCGGCGCTGTATCTGGCGATTTATCCTGGGTTGTGGGCGGTGGTTTGGAACGGGGTGGCGTGGGGTCCTGAGGGTTCGTTTACTTCAGGGGCGAATTTATGGCGGGCCTCGGTGGGGGCCTCGGCGTGGGTTTTGGCGGAGTGGTTGCGAGGATGGGTGTTGACGGGTTTTCCATGGAATGAGTTGGGGGTGTCGCAGGCTCCGGTGGCGGCCATGATTCAGATTGCGGATTTGGGGGGTGTGGCGTTGGTGTCGTGGTTGGTGATGTTTGTGGCGCTGGTGTTGGCGGTAACGTTAAGGCGTCTGTGGCTTGAAGTGGCGGCGCGGCAGCGACCCAAGGCGCATTGGGATTTTTCGGTGGCGATGTTTTTGGTGGGGGTGACGTTTCTTTATGGAGCAGGTTGGTTGCTCGGGGCTCCAAGGTCGGGGAAGGAATTGCGTTTTCTGCTGGTTCAACCGGATATCCCAGTTTCGCGGTATGCGCCGAGCGAGCCTTCGTGGCGAGCGATGGCGAGGTTGGAGCAGTTAACGGAGCAAGGTTTGGCGGGGTTGGAGGAGATGCCGCAGGTGGTGGTGTGGCCCGAGACGCCAATCACGGCGGAGTTTTTTGTTGATCCGATCTTTTCAGAGACGGTGCGACGGGTGGTGGCGGGAAGGCCGTTTGAATTGGTGTTTGGCTCGAATGATATGTCGGGGGACCGGCTATTCAACGCGGCGCTGATGGTGCGGGATGGGGAGGACCGGGTGGGTATTTATTACAAGAATCATTTGGTCCCCTTCGGTGAGTATGTTCCGCTGACGGATCGATTTCCGCAGCTGCAGCGCTTTTCGCCTCTGGGTTACAATTTTAGCGCGGGGGATTTGCCGGGGATCTTCGAGATTGAGGGTGCCGGGGTGAGAGCGGCGGTGTTGATTTGTTTTGAGGATGTGGTGTCGCGGGTGGCAAGGAAGGGGTTGATCTTCCGCCCGGATTTTTTCTTAAACCTCACGAATGATGGATGGTTTGGAAGGAGTGCTCAGTCGCGGCAACATTTGAACAATGCGCGATTCCGTTGTGTCGAGTTTCGGCGTCCGATGCTACGGGCCACGAACAATGGGGTGACGGCGGCGATTTCGGCTACGGGTGTGGTGGTGGCGCAGCTTGGGGAGGTGGGGGACGGGAGTTTGTTTGAGCCAGGGATCTTGGCGGGGAGGTTGTTGGTGGAGCCGCACGGAAGGAGTTGGTTTGAGCGGCTTGGCGAATGGGTGCCGCCGGTGTGTGGAGCGGTTCTGGTGTTGGCTTGGTGGCGAGCCCGACGGCTTAGATGAAAAAGGGATGGTTCCGCTTGAGCCGCTGGTCGTAACGCCGGAGCCAGCGATCGCGCGGGGTAAGGCGAATACGGCAGTAGAGACGGTATCCAAGGAATAGGAGGGCGGCACCTC
>JBDNCR010000121.1:0-5911 GCA_046719555.1 Verrucomicrobiia bacterium
TGATCAGCAAAGCCAAAACCGTCTGCATCTTCACCAACCAAATCCGCGAGAAAATCGGCGTCATGTTCGGCAGCCCAGAAACGACCCCAGGGGGCAAAGCCCTCAAATTCTTCGCCTCCGTTCGCATCGACATCCGCCGCATCGGCGCCATCAAGGCCCCCGACGGCACCGTTCTCGGCAGCCGGACCCGGGTCAAAATGGTGAAAAACAAGGTCGCGCCCCCGTTCACCGAGGCGGAGTTCGACATCCTCTACAACGAAGGCATTTCCAAGGCCGGCTCCCTCATCGACCTGGCCATCGAGCAAGGAGTGGTGGACAAAAAGGGAGCGTGGATTTCTTTCGAGGGTCAGCAGGTGGCTCAAGGCCGCGATGCGGCCCGGGACGCCCTGAAAGCCGATCCCGATCTCTACGCCAAAATCGAAGCCGCCACCCTGGCCAAGATCCGACCTCCCGAATCCGCCCCGGCCCCGATCGCCTCGGGGTCCACCCAGTCCGCCTGACCCCGGACCGTCCCGCGTGCTGCACGAGTTTTCTGTCGCCTTGGGCCTCTCCGTCGGGGCCATGTTCCCGATCATCAATCCGATCGGACACGCCCCCATGTTCTACGCCATGACCGAAAGCGACACGGTTCCGTTCCGTCGGCGCACGGCCACAAAAACCGCCATCTACACCACCGCGATCCTTGTCATCGCCCTGCTGGCTGGAGACACCATCCTGCGTTTCTTCGGGATCGACCTCAACGACATGCGAATTGCCGGCGGCCTTCTCATTGCCGCCGCTGCCTGGTCCATGCTCGGAAACAAACCTCGGGTTTCCTCCGACGAACACGAAGCCGCCTGCGATAAAGTCGATATCTCCCTCACCCCCATGGCCACGCCCATCCTTGCCGGGCCGGGTGCGATGAGCCTGGCCATCGGCCTGACCGCCTACGGTAAAAGCCCGGTCGCCTACGGAGGTTACATCACCGGGTTTATCCTGATCGGCCTGCTGACCCTGGTGTCCCTGCGGTATAGCGATCTGTTGGTTCGCGTCCTGAGCCCGAACGCCATCGGTGCCCTCAACCGCATCCTCGGCTTCTTCATCCTGGCCATTGGCGTCGATCTGATGGTCGATGGCGTCAATAACATCTTCTTCAAGCAACTCTAGCCGACGAGCTTCCGTGCCTGGGCCGCTTCCGTGTTGCCGGACGCCCCCTCTGCTTCCAAGCTCCGACCATGACCTTCACGGCCAGGCTTGATCCCAATTCCGACCTTCACCAAACCACCCTCCACCTGGCCGGCCGACTCGATGCCCACGGCACCACCCTCTTGCAGCCGGTCTTGGAGACAGCTTTGGGGCAGGCTCCGGCCCTTCTGGTGCTTGATTTTGCCGACGTCGATTACCTCAGCTCTGCCGGAGTGCGGGCGCTGGTTTCTGCCTGGAAAAAACAACGTTCGGTTGGCCATCGGATGCGACTCGACCATCTCACTCCTTACGTGGCGGAGGTGCTCGATCTGGCTGGGTTGGAGGACCTTCTCGCCGGCGCTGTTCCGCCCCCAGACGTGGCCCTTCCTTGGCACCGGGCCGAGGTCTGGGAAGCGCCGGGTTTAGCCACCCTCCGCCTGTTGCCCTCCGGCGAGGGCCCAGCCTTCATTCGCATTGCCGGGGACATCAACGACGTGCTGGCGGCCCGGATCTCTGAAGCGCATATCCGCTCGAAAACCTTTTCCGACACCGCCTATTCGATCGGTTTAGGAGCCTTGGGAGCCACGGTTGAGGAATGCCTCCCCTTGATGGGTGAGATGATCACCATGGCCGGGACCATGGTGTGGCTACCAACCGATGGCCAGGACACGCCCGACTACCTCATCCCAAGGCATGACCGGGGCCAGATCACGCTGCGAACGGGCTTCAACGCCTCGTTGCCCGGGCCCTTCCATGACATCGCCGAGGTTCGGGCTGCGGATCCAGTGGGTGGCCTCACCATCAGCGGGCTTTACCGGGCCCTCTTCGACTTCGCCAAAGCCCGCCGTCCCGCTTTTCGCGGAGCCCTTGGATTGGCCGTGGTCGCGGACATGCCCACCTTGTTGGGTGCCGGGGTGGTCAAGGCCCCCATCGCTCGGTTCGCCCCGGCCAATGGCAAGCTCATCACCGACCCCTCCAACTTCCCCCACTGGTTTGAGGCCGATCGGACCCCGCGCCATATGAATGTGCTTGGCCTCCTCACCGGAGCCGGTTTGGACCTCACCGCCGACCTATCCGGATTTCACCAGCCCAGCCTTCAGGCCACTTTCTACGTCAACCCGGCCGATGCTGGAACCAAAACCGAAATGCTCCACAACCATGCCGTCGTCTTCGCCCCCCAGCCGCTTCCCGAACTCCCCGGCGACATCAATGCCGAAGTCCGGCGAATCATTGAAACCGGCACCTTTCGCGACATGCGCCACCTGCTCGACAGCAGCACCATCCGCCGAGCCATCGTGGGCGTCCAATACATTCGCGACTTCGAGCCCGACACCGCTTGGCGCTAAACCCCTAGGCCTCCCGCCGCTCCGCCCCGATTGGATCCGGATGCGCGCCACTCAATGGCGGGAAACCGCGCCGGAGCTGGCTCAAAGCAAACCAGTGATGGGAATCCTCGGGCCGGGCCTCCAGTTCCCGCGCCACCTCGCAAAACGCCGATAATTCCTCCGGGTCAGCCGCCTCCGCCAGAGTCCGGCCCGGTTGCCAGCCCAGCCGGTCCCCAATCACCGCCATGAACCCCTCAAGATCCCGGACCGGGAAAAGCCCCGGACGCGCCCGCGCCCGCGAGGCCAGATTCCGCAACAAAGCCTCTGCCCGGCCACGCAACTGATCGGCATCGTTCATCGCAGCCACAGCTAGACCGGAGCCGGCACCTTGTCAAAAGCCATCCCGTCCAGCTGGCCGAACCTCCGTTCGGCCCATCCTTGCGCCATCCCGCTGAACCCGGTAAGCTCCCGGCGTGCGTTTGATGGAATTCACCGGCCGTTTCAACGGCCTCCTCTACCGCCGGGCAATCACCCGGCTCACCCGCAGCGACCTCGATACCGCCCGCGCCTGGACGCTCCAACTCATCCGGGACTCCCATCCGCGTTGGACCGAGGAACAGGTCGAACAGGACTACCAGAGACTTTCCCTCATTCGCGTGGAGGTTGTTGATGAATGGAGCCAACGTTTTGGTCTGGACCAAAGTCAGTAGTTGGGCACTGATGCTCATCGCCTTGCTCGCCCCTGCCTGGGCGGCTGACGATTCCTTCCAAGTCGGTCCCTTTCGCTTTTCCGTGCCCGAGGGTTGGGAGCGGCGTGCCCCATCCTCCCCCATGCGCCAGGCCGAACTCCGCGCCCCGGACGGTCAAGGCGAGGCCGCCTTCTTTTTCTTCAAACCCGGCGACGGCGGTTCGCCCCAAGACAACATCACCCGATGGTTGGGACAGGTCACCGACCGCAAAGAAGAAAAAGTTGAGACCGAACGCCAGGGAAACCATCAACTCACCTTCGTCCGTGCCCGAGGCACCTACGCCAGTGGAATGCCCGGCGGACCCCTGACCCCGCTGCCCGACACCCTCCTGTTGGGGGCCATTTTGGAAAGTCCAGCGGGCAACGTCTTTATCCGGATGACCGGCCCCTACCAATCCATGGCCAAGGCCGAAGAAACCTTTCGCGCCATGGTCCGCGCGGCGTTGACTCCGTCCGATGCCTGAGAGCTTGCTGCGCCCTTTAGGTAAGCCAACCACTTAACCTCCTGAACCTTGGGAAAATCCCGACTCGACTTGCCCTTGCCCCCCTCTAGCCTCCTGCCCCGAGGGAGCCGTTCCCCACGCCCATGATCTTCCCGTCCAAACCCATCTTCCTGGAGTTGGCCCGTCAAGGAAACCTTATCCCCGTCTACCGCGAGGTCATCGCCGACCTCGAAACCCCTGTCTCGGCCTTCATGAAACTCGATCGCGGCGGCCACACCTTCCTCCTCGAATCCGTGGAACGGGGCGGACGCTTTGGCCGATACTCCTTCGTTGGCGTCGACCCCGCCATCGTCTTCTCCATGACCCGCGGAACCGTCAAAATCAATGATCGGGGCCGCGTCACCGAGCGGTCAACCGATCGGGATCCTCTTGAAGAACTCCAGGAACTCATGTCCCGCTACCGCCCGGTCGGGTTCGGTCAACTCCCCATCTTCTACGGTGGAGCCGTCGGCTACCTAGCCTACGAAGCGGTCGGGTCGTTCGAGCCTCGGGTGGGGCGGGCTCAAACCGATGACTTGGGCATGCCCGACGCCCACTTCATGGTCGCGGACAAGCTCCTCATCTTCGACCACTCCGAACGGCGGCTCAAAATCCTCATCAACGTCTACGTCGACGGGGAACCCGGAGAGGCTTACGACCAGGCCGTCGCCGACATCGAAGCCATCTTTGATCGACTCCGCCAGCCGGTTGCGGCACGCTTCCTCGCCCCTCTCCGCGACGTCGAGGCTCCTGAGCCCGACGTCAACATGACCCGGGAACAATACGTCGCCATGACCGAACGGATGCAGGAATACATCCGGGCCGGAGACATCTTTCAAGTCGTTCCCTCCCAACGCTTCTCGGTCCCCTTTCACGGTCAACCCATCGAACTCTATCGAGCCCTCCGCTTCATCAACCCGTCCCCCTACATGTTCTGTGTCAAAACCGTCGACTGGGCCATCGTGGGCTCCTCGCCGGAAACCCACGTCCGCTGCGAAAATGGCCTGGTCGAAATTCGACCCATCGCGGGAACCCGGCCACGACGCCCCATCCCGGCAGAAGACGACGCCATGGCGGAAGAACTCCTCGCCGACCCCAAAGAACGGGCCGAACACGTCATGCTCGTCGACCTGGCCCGCAACGACGTCGGTCGCGTCTGCGAATTCAGCTCGGTCAAAGTCACCGACTTCATGACCGTCGAACGCTACTCCCACGTCATGCACATCGTCTCCCACGTCGTCGGACGCCTGCGCGCCGGTCTCTCCGCCTACGACGTCATGCGGGCCACCTTTCCCGCCGGCACCGTCTCCGGCTCCCCCAAAGTCCGCGCCATGGAAATCATCGCCGAACTCGAACCCACCTGCCGCGCCGTCTATTCCGGGGCCGTCGGCTACTTCGGCTTCTCGGGCAACCTCGACTCCTGCATCGCCATCCGCACCGCGCTCCTCAAAAATGGCAAAGCTTACCTTCAAGCTGGCGGCGGCCTCGTCGCCGACTCCACCCCCATGGGCGAATACCAAGAAAGCGTCAACAAAGCTAAAGCCGGTCTCAAGGCCATCGCCCTGGCCCAGCTCTTCAAGTAACCCATGCTCCTCATCATCGACAACTACGACTCCTTCACCTACAACCTCGTCCAATACTTCGGCGAGCTCCAGGCCGAAATGACCATCCGGCGCAACGACCAAATCACCCTCGACCAGGCCGCCGAACTCAAACCCAACAAAATCGTCATCTCTCCCGGCCCCGGCACCCCCGAACAAGCCGGCATCTCCAACGACCTCATCCTCCACCTCGGCCCCTCCACCCCGATCCTCGGCGTCTGCCTCGGTCACCAATGCATCGGACACGTCTTCGGCGGCGAAGTGGTCCGCGCCGACAAACTCATGCACGGGAAAACCTCCCCCGTTTACCACCACGGCAAAGACCTCTTCGCCGGGTTGCCCAACCCCATGGAAGCCACCCGCTACCACTCCCTCATCGTCCGCCGCGCCACCCTTCCCCCCTGCCTCAAAGTCACCGCAGAATCGGCCGACCAAGAAATCATGGCCATGCACCACGTTAACTACCCCATCTACGGCGTCCAATTCCACCCCGAATCCATCCTCACTCGCGAAGGCAAGAGCCTCCTCCACAACTTCCTCGCCCTATGAGATGCCCCATCGGCCTCGCGGCCCTCTTCACCCTCGTCCTCC
>JBDNCR010000122.1:0-5909 GCA_046719555.1 Verrucomicrobiia bacterium
CCCGATGTGCAAAAGCGCCTCGAGGAAGACCGCGCCCGCCGCCTCCCCACGCCCTCCGCCAGCATCGTTGAACAACCCCCGCCCAACTCCGACCTCCCTCAGCCTCAAGCTCGCCTCACCCCTCCCTCCTCCTTATCCACCCAGGCTGATGTGGTGGATTGAATTGACGCCCTTACCTCAAAAGCGCACCCTAGCGACATGAGCGATAGCTTGGACCAACCCGTGCTTCCACCCATCGGCTTTGTCGCCGACTTGAAAGACGAGGATCGCGAGCTGCTCTCCAGCTACGGCGAGTTCCTCCCAGCCAACCCAGAGCATGACCTGATCGAACAAGGCTGGCCCCAGGAACATCTCTTTCTCCTCATCTCCGGCCAGCTTGAAGTCCGGCGCACCGGCCTCGAAAAGGACGTGCTTATCGGCGTCATTAACCCAGGGGAATCCGTCGGGGAAACCTCCGTCTTCGATCCCGGCCCTGCCAGCGCCACCGTTCGACCCCGAGAGTTTTCCCAAGTCTGGCGGATCGACCGGGACAGCCTCAACTCTTACCTCGCCGATAATCCAGTCGCGGGCGTCATACTCCTCATTGGCATCGCCACTGCCCTTAGCCAGCGCGTCCGGCTGCTCACTGCCTCCCTCACCGACGCCCTCTCCTAAACCGTTGCGTCGGCACCCCTCCAAACCGTCGGCCCGGCCTGGCCCTCCTCTGGACTTCGCTAAACTGCGAATTTCCCATTCTCATTCCCCCCGACTTCCTCTACCCTTTCCTCTTATGTTGCCCGGACTGGCCCGATCGACCCTGTTCCCTCTCGCCATGGCGGCCACTTCCCTTCTCACCCTTTCCCCAACGGCCCCCGCTGCTTCCCCAGCCGCCCCCCCCGCTCCCATGAACCCGATTCCTACCTCTACCGCTGTCCAGTTCCAACTCCCCAACGGCATTCGCCTGATCGTTGAACCCGATCACTCGGCCCCCGTCGCCACCCTCCAAGCCTGGATCAACGCCGGATCCATCACCGAAGAACATCACCTCGGCGCCGGTCTCTCCCACATCCTCGAACACATGCTTTTCAAAGGGACCCAACGTCGCGGCAATTCCGAAATCGCCCAAACCGTTCAATCGCTCGGTGGCTACATGAACGCCTACACCACCTTTGACCGAACCGTCTATTACATCGATCTGCCCGCCAAAGGCTGGAAAACCGGACTCGATGTCCTCGCCGACATGATCTTCCACTCCACCCTCCCCGAGGACGAATATGCCAAAGAACAGGAGGTCATCCGACGCGAATTCGCCATGGGCTTCGACGACCCCGGACGCACCCTGCAAAAACTGCTCTTCGAAACCGCCTTCCAAGTCCATCCCTACCGATTCCCCGTCATCGGCCACCTCGAAATCTACAACCAACTCACCCGCCAACAGGTCCTCGACTATTACCACCGGTTTTACGTTCCCGACAACGTCACCTTCATCGTCGTCGGCGATGTCGATCCCACTGAAGTCCGGGACGAACTTCAGCGCCTCACCGCCGCCATCCCCCGTCGCAGTGCCCCTGAGGTCTTTATTCCCCAAGAACCGCGTCAACTCGGCCGGCGTGAAGCCCATCAACCTTTCCCCACCGAAGCCGCCCGTCTCTACATGTCCTTTCACATTCCCGGCGTCACCAACCCGGACATGTTCCCCCTCGATGTCCTCGCCCAAATCGCCGGCCAGGGAAACAGCTCCCGTCTCTATCGCGAACTGGTCCAGCGCCGCAACCTCCTCCAAGACGTCAGCGCCTTCTCCTACACCCCAGCCCAATCAGGCCTCTGGGGCATCGCCGCAACCTTCCGCCCGGACAGCCCCATCACCATCCCCCAGGCCGAAGCCGACATCCTCGCCATCCTCAACCAGTTCAAAACCCGACCCGTCACCCCTGCCGAACTCGCCAAAGCCAAACGTCAAGCCCTGGTCGCCAAAGCCTCTGAGCGCAAAACCGTCGCCGGCCGAGCCGCCAGCCTCGGCAGCGCCTGGTTCAACGCCCGCGACCTTGGCTTCCCGGAACGTTACCTCCGTGGCATCGAACAGGTCACTGCCGAAGACATCCTCCGCGTCGCCCGCACCTACCTCAACTCCGATAATCTCACCGTCGTTTCCCTCTATCCCAAAAACCAACAACCTCCCTCCGGAGCCAGCGACACCCTCACCTCCTCGCGCCAGAACCTCACCTCCGTCACCCTCGATAATGGCGCACCCCTGGTTCTTCTCCCCGACGATAAAATCCCCCTCGTCACCCTCCGCGTGGTTGGCCGGGGAGGTATCCTCACCGAAACGCCCGCCAACAACGGCATCAGCCAACTGGTCGCCCGCCTCCTCGATAAAGGCACCCCCACCCGCACTGCCGAGCAAATTGCCGAGGAAATCGAATCGCTCGGCGGCTCCCTCACCTCCGACACCGGCAACAACAGCTTCACCCTCGCCATTGAAGTTCTCCGGTCTGACCTTCCCGCCGCGATGAACCTCTTCGCCGACATCCTGCTCCATGCCTCCTTCCCGGAAGATGAGTTTCTTAAAGAACGTGACCGACAACTCGGCGAAATCCGCTTGGAACTCGACCAACCCATGGCCCTGGCTCGCAACGCCCTCCGACCCGCCCTCTTCGGAGACCATCCCTACGCCATGAACTCACTCGGCACCCCCGCCACCCTTGCGACCCTCACCCCAGACGACCTCCGCGCCCATCACCGCCGTCTGTTCCAGGCCGAAAACATCGTCTTCTCCATCGCCGGCTCTTTTGAACCCGCGGAAGCCATCCAACTTTTCAATCGGGCCTTCCCCGCCCGCGCCCTCCCGCGTGGCACGCCAGCCTACCAGCCCCAAGCTCCCGACTTTCGCGGAACCGGCCAGACGGTGGTTGTCCCGACTCCCAAGCAACAAGCCATCGTGCAAATTGGTTACCCGGGCATCAGCATCAGCAACCCGGACCGTCCGGCCCTCGAACTCATCGACGAAGCCCTCTCCGACCTCGCCTCCCGCCTCTTCATCCGCATTCGCGAACGCCAATCCCTTGCCTACTTTGTCGGCACCGGCCAAATGATCGGATTCGATCCGGGCGTCTTCATTTTCTACGCCGGAACCGAAGCCTCCAAAGCCGAACTCGTCGTGCGCGAAATGCTCGATGAAATTCGCACCATCGTCCAACAAGGACTCGACCCGGCCGAATTCGAACGCGCCCGAGCCAAGCTCCTCGGCAAACGCCTCCTGCAAGACCAAGCCGCCCCGGCGGTCGCCTACAAAGCCGCCCTCAACCTCCTCTACGGTCTTGGACTCCACCACGAAGCTGAACTGGTCCGCCAGATCGAACAGCTCGACAGCCCGACCGTCCAAGAAGCCGCCCGACGTTATTTCTCGAAACCCGACTTCGTCACCATTATCGTCCAACCTGAACCCAAACCCGACCGGTCCTCACCGGCTCCGGCCCAACCCTGAATCCTTATGGCAGAAGTGCAAAAACAGAATCCCGCCCAATCTGGTGAACTGGCGCAACTCTTCATCCAGTTCGTCATGATGCAGAGCCAAAACATCCTCTTTGTCCTCGGGAAACTCCCCTCCCCCTACGGCGAGCGCATGGAACCTAACCTCGAGACCGCCAAAGTCCTCATCGATCAACTCCTGATGATCAAAGCCAAGACCACCGGAAACCTCTCCGCCCAGGAAACCCGAATCCTTGACGACTGCCTCAACAAGGTCCAACTCGCGTTCATCGACGCCAGCGGCGGCACCCCCGCCAGCCTCATGCCCAACCGTTCCATGAATTTCCCCATGCCCGATGATGATCTGCCCGAGGACAACGAACTCGGCGAACTTCCGAACGACCAACGGGGCGTCGGCTTCGAACCCAAACCGGAATCCGCCCCAACCTCATCTACCCCTCCCACCCCTCCCAAAGAAGAAGAGAGCCGGAAAAAATTCTTCAAAAGCTACGGCTGACCGTTCAACGCGAACTCAAGATCACCTTGGCCGTGTTGTGGCCACTGGCCCCAAAAACCCCGCCCCCGGGATGCATGCTCGACCCGGTCAAAAAAAGGCCAGGCAACGGCGTGGTGTAGTTGGCCAGTTCGGGTAAAGGCCGGAAAAAAAACATCTGGTCCAGGCTCATCTCCAAATGCATCACGTTGGCCCGGAGAAGCCCGTGCCGCCGCTCAATCTCCAAGGGCGTCTGGATGAACCGATCCAACAGTTTGCCCCGCATATTCGGCGCATAACGGCAAACCAACCCATACAACTTATCCGCCTCACGCTCGGCAATCGTGTCCCAGTCCTCGCCGTTGGATAAGGCATAGGGATGATACTGCCCCCAAGTAAACAAAACATGCTTGCCCGGCGGCGCCAGCGTCGGATCCAGGGCCGAAAAAGTCATCGCCACCACCGACGGCTCCTTCGGTGGCAACCCCGCCGAAAAATCCCGGAACGAACTTTCCAGATAGGCCGCCGACGGACAAAGCAACTGCATCCCGTGGTGATACGGCCGAGCCACTGTTCCATCACCCACCTCCGGCCCATACACCGGAAGCTCCTCCACCGCGTGTCTCACAATCATGCCAAACCCATTGCCCACTCGTAACCGGGCCACCCGCTTGGCCAGCTCGATCGGTGGATTCTCCAACAATTGCCCAAACAACGTCTGAATATGACAGGCCCCCACCACCTGACGGGCCTGCCACGTTCCACCCGCCGTCTCCACCTCCCACCCACCAGCCACCTGCCGAACGCGCTGAACCGGATGCGACACCAAGACCCTCCCGCCATGGGCCTCAACGCAACGGGCCAAAGCCTGGGTCAGAGCCCCTGATCCTCCTTTGGCCCGCTTGGCCCCCGAACGATGAATCATCGCATTCCACCCAAACATATCCCCCGAAGCGACCTCGGTCGGACCCGGCCCCGATTGAGCCGATAACCAGAGCAGCGCCGTTCGCACATGCTCATTCTCAAACAACTCATCGATCACCTGCCCGTAAGGCGCCATCAACCGCCGGGTCGTATCCAACGACGACCACAGCTTCCGAATCCGTGCCCCGCCAAAAAGATTCCGCTTCAGCATCGTCCAAAAAATCCGACCAGGCGAGGGCGGCCCGAGAAACGTCTCAAAAACCCCTTCATTCAGCTCTCCCCACTCCTCGACAAACCGACGATAGGCCTCCGCATCCCCCTCCGAGAAAGCGGCGATACTTTCGCAGGTCGCATCAACCGACCGGTAAAAAGCAATTCCCCGATCCGTGCCGGGCACCGGATAGTAAGCCCAAGGATCCATCTCCACGTATTCCAGCCCAAACCGCTCGCACAACTCCAGATCCCGCAGCACCGGGGTCAGGTGAATCATGATATGGACCGACGAACCCGTATCGATCCGAAAACCCGGAATCAAATCTTCCTGCGTGCAGACCGCGCCCCCAACCACCTCCCGCCGTTCAAAGACCACCACGTCCCGCCCAGCCTTGGCCAGATAGGCAGCACAGACCAGCCCATTGTGACCGCTGCCCACCACGGCCACGTCGCACCGGTTCATTCGACTGCAGCCACCCTTGCCGACGCCCCCGTGCGCAGCCGACTCACGAACGCCCCAATCCGCGACGCCGCCACCTCCAGTTGCTCCAACCCCGTCGCATAACTGCAACGGACGAACCCTTCTCCGCCCGGTCCAAACGCATCACCGGGAACCACCGCCACCCGCTCCTCTTCCAACAACCGCAGCGCGAACTCTCGACTGGTCAATCCGGTGGGTGCAATCGACGGAAAAAGATAAAACGCGCCTTTCGGCACCAAACAGGGCAAACCCATCGCCTGGAACTGGGCCGACAGAAAATTCCGGCGCCGCAAATACTGTCCTCGCATCGCCAGCATCGGCTCACGTCCGTTCTCCAAGGCTTCCAGTGCC
>JBDNCR010000123.1:0-5859 GCA_046719555.1 Verrucomicrobiia bacterium
CGGATGGCTCCTGCGCGAGTGCACGTTTCCGGTGGGGGTGTTCCTCATGACCGGAACCTGCATTGTTCCGCCGGACGATTTCATGCTGCGGCCGGGCGATGTCGTCCACATCACCATTCCTCCCATTGGAACCCTCACCAATCTTATCGCGCCATGAACTTGCTCGGACTCTCCCTCATCGGCGGCGCGCCCGCCGCGCCCACAGGTAACACCTTTGCCGCCGTCAACCCGGCCGACGGTGCCCGGCTTGCCCCGGATTATCATGAGGCCGAAGCCGCGGAAGTGGCACGTGCCGCCATACTGGCCGCTGAAGCGGCCCCTGTTTTCGCGCGGTCCACCGCGGAGCAACGCGCCGGTTTGCTGCGCGCCATGGCCGACGGCATCGAAGCCCTGGGGGATGGGTTGCTGGAGCGTTTCGTGGCGGAAACCGGCCTGCCCAGGGGGCGTGCCGAGGGTGAGCGGGCGCGGACGTGTGGACAGTTGCGGATGTTTGCCGATGTCGCCGCCGCCGACCGATGGCGGGATGTGCGCGAGGAACCCGCCCTGCCCGACCGCCAACCGGCCCCGCGTCCGGCGCTGAGTTTCCGGCTGCGCGCACTTGGCCCCGTCGTCGTTTTCGGGCCGGCAAATTTTCCTCTGGCCTTCAGTGTGGCGGGCGGGGACACGGCCTCGGCTTTGGCCGTGGGTTGTCCGGTCATCGTGAAGGCCCACTCGTCGCATCCGGGCGTGAGCGAACTGGTGGGGCGGGTGGTGGTCGATGCGGTGCGCGCGACCGGCCTGCATCCCGGGGTGTTTTCCTTGCTTTTCGGATCGGGACGCACCGTGGGCACCGCGCTGGTGCGGCATCCGGCCGTGAAGGCGGCCGGGTTTACCGGTTCGGAGTCGGCGGGGCGCGAACTCTTCAACCTGTGCGCATCGCGTCCCGATCCCATCCCGTTTTTTGGCGAACTCAGTTCGATCAATCCGGTTTGTATTCTCCCAGGGGCCTTGGCCGCAAATGCCGAAGGCATCGCCGCCGGACTGCACGGCTCGCTCACCCTCGGATGCGGACAGTTTTGCACCAACCCGGGATTGGTCTTCTATGTCGAGGGCTGTCCGGGGAGCAGGGAGTTTCTCGGGGCGCTTTTGGAGAAGGCGCGCGGCACTCCGGCCACACCCATGCTCAACACTGCCACGAGGGAGTCTTACGAAAAGGAGATGCGGCGGGTGAGCGGTGTTGCGGGCGTGGAAACCCTGCTGGCGGCAACAACGGATCGGGGGCCGGGCGGTTGCCACGCCACGCCCGCGCTGTTCACCTGCCAGGCCGAAAGATTCAGGGGTGAAGAGGCTTTGCATCGTGAGGTGTTCGGCCCGGCCACCTTACTTGTGGTCTGTGCCTCGGTGGAAGAAATGAGGCAGACGCTAGCCGAGTTGGAAGGACAGCTCACGGCCACGCTCCATGCGACGGAACAGGAACTCAACCACCCCGCCACCCGCGCCCTGCTCGAAACGTTGGAAGACCGCGCCGGTCGGGTGATCCTCAATGGCTACCCCACGGGGGTTGAAGTCTCCCCGGCCATGGTCCACGGCGGCCCATGGCCGGCCACGACCGATGCACGATTCACCAGTGTGGGGACGGCAGCCCTGCTGCGCTGGGTGAGGCCGGTTTGTCGTCAGGGATTTCCGGTTAATGGATGAGCCTGTCTGTCGGTCTTGCTTTGGTCAGCAGCTTGCTCCATAGACCTTCAGCAAACGTGATATGCCCAAGGTCCTTGAGATTCAGCCCGACTTCAGCCAGCCCGCCGCGCCCCTCCGCCATTCCTGGGCCGGGCTGGTGAACATTGATCAATTCAAGTGGCTCTCCTGGAGCGTGGTGCACGAGGCGCTGGGGATGGCGCGTGAAGAGTTGGGGGCGCACACGGTGCGGGCGGTGGGCATGTATGGATTTGCCTCGCGCGTGCTGGACAAAGATCCGCGTGGGTTCCGCAATCCCGAACATCGCAAACCGCGCAGCAATTTCTCGATGCTGCACACCTACTTCGATGGCTGCATCGAACGGGGCGTCACCCCCATGTTCACCACCTGCTTCACCCCGGACCTGCTCGCCGAGGGCGACAAAACCGTCTTCGACAAATCGGGGAACGTGACCCCGCCGCGCTGCTTGGAAACCTGGGGGGCCTTTGTCGAGGAGTCGGTGCGTCGCATGGCCCGGCGCTACGGCAGAGCGCGCATGCGCTCCTGGATGTTCGAGGTCTGGAACGAGCCCAACCTTGAGGGCGGCTTCTGGGTCGGCGGGCAGGAGCGTTGGTTCGAGCTCTGGAAACATTCCTGGCAGGCGATCAAACGGGTCGATCCCGGTTTCCGCGTCGGCGGACCCAGCACCGCCCGCGGCGAGTGGGTGGGGGAGTTGCTCGACTTCGGTGCGGCCCATGACTGTCCGCCTGACTACCTCATCACCCATTGCTACAACAACGATTCGGCCAGCCAGCCGCTTTCCCCTTTCGACGGCCCGCAGGAGGACAAGGCCAACAAATCGCCGAACTTCCTCGCCGGTGTGGTGCGCGGCGTGCGCGCCTTGTGTGAGGAGAAAAAATTCACCGGCGAAATCCATTGGAACGAATGGGGCCGTTCCTGGTTCCCCTGCGATGAGGAGCGCGAAAGTGAAAACGAGGCCGCCTTCATCTGCAAGTCGATGATGGAAGTCAGCGGCGAGGCGGATTATTTCGCCTATTGGTGCCTGTCGGACATCTACAACCAGGTCGGTTACGGGCGGGAAACCTTCCACGGCAACTATGGAATGCTCAATCAGCAGAACATCCGCAAGCCCTCCTACCTTGCCCATCAACTCTTGGAACGCCTCGGCTCGGTGCGCCATGCGGCGAAGGTGGATGGCGGTTCTCCCCTTTTGAACGCGGCGGTGTGCGGCGATGAGGACCGCCGCCAACTGCTCGTTTATCACTTCCAGGCGGAGGATACCGCATCCCCTGGACCGCTGGAGGTGGTCTTGCGTTTGCCGGCGGAGATGCCGTGGCATCAGCCCAAACTTTTCCGCATCACGGCGTCCGAGAACAATTCTCCAGCCCGCTGGCGCTCGGCTGGTGCCGAGACCCATCTCTCTCCCGGCGATGCGCGGCGTTGGCGCGACAGCAGCGCCCTGCGCGAAACCGCACTCAGCGAGATTTGCGAATCGGTGCGCGACGGCGTGCGGGAAGTCCGTTTCTCTCTTGAAGGCCGTGGAGTCGCGCTTCTGGAGTGGCATTTGGAGGCAGAGCCGGAAGCGATGGTGATGGACGGAGGGTGAGGGGTCAATGAGCCGAGGTTTGGTGCCTTGATCCCGAACGGGCATGGAACGGATGCGCCTGGTTTGATGGCTCGGGGTTCAAGGCCCCATGGAGAGGGAATGAGTTGGACCAAAAGACGGGATGGCCGGGGCGACCGGGCTGAATCGTGGTTAGCCTGGATAAGCCAGTCCGTGAATTTCGAGATATTCGAAGGAACTCCCGTTAAAGACGAAGGGCTTGTTGCCTTTGAGATCGGCGGAAAGTTGCACGCAACTGGGGGCCAGAAAACCGGGCGGGATAGGTTCCAATCTGGCTGAAGGAAAGTCACGGACGGTCTCCTCGGCGGCGCGTCTCTCCAGACCCATTAAAAGGAGCTTGCTGCCCTCAAGGTGGGCCGCACGAAGGGTTGGGATGTTCGGGGCGGCGTCTTGGGCTAGGTCACGGGAAAACTTTTCCATGCGGAAATCGTGAACCCGCGTTTCAAGCAAGATGAGCGGGTTGGCGAGCCTTCCGCGCGTGCGATGGACTTGGAAGTCGCGCAAGTGAATATCGCGGCAAAAACCTGCTCCGTGGGGGAACTGTCCATCGCCCTCGACAAAGAGGGGAACGGCGCAGTAGCGCAGGGCATCCATGTTGACGGCGCAAGCCTCACAGCCGCCGCGAACTCGTTCGACATCGATCCGTTCGATGCCGTGGTGAACGCTGGCCAGTCGCAGAAAGCTGTGACAATCCTCCGCCTCCAAATCTCCGATGGTCACCTCGGAAATGGGTCCATTGGTGAGGCCGAGGTTTTGGGCGCGTTGGAGGGCGTCGTCGGCGACGAGGGCGACAAGGTCGTCCTGGGTGGCGTGGGGGCCGAGACCGCGAAGGCGGCGGATGGAGCCGTGGTGGCAGTGGCCGGCGAGGTGAAGACCGTCTTGGTTGGGGCGCGGGTGGTTGGTCCAAAAGACAATGTCGTGAAAGCGGAAGTGGGAGAGCCAGGCGGCGCGGATGAAGTAGGTTTCGGCGTTATGGAGGCGGAGGTGGGAGACCTGCAAACGGTCCACGTGGATAAAGTTGAAGGCGGCACCGGTGTAGGCGTCGGGCCGGTCGGGGCCGCGGTGGTTGCGGCGGTTATTCCCGTCCCAGATGCCGCCTTCCAGACGAATGTTCTCATTGCCGTTGATGAGATCCGAATTGGAAAGAAGAAACACGCTGCTATCGATTCCGGCTTCGTCGGCAAGGATGAAGTGGGCTTGGGGGTGCGCTTTGATCCAGGAGCCGGAGGGCAGGCGAAGGGTGGAACCGAGGCGGTAGGTGCCTGGGGGAACCAAGATTTGTCGGCCGCCGGAGCCGAGAGCCCGTTGAACCGGCTCATGGTCATCGGAGAGACCATCACCTCGGGCGCCGAACTCGGCGACGGAGAAGGGGCGGAGAGGGGAAGGGGCTTGGACTGGGGAAGGGGGAGCCAACGGAAAATCCATGGGAAGAGGATGGCAGAGAGGAGGGAGAGAGGCGAGATTCGGCGATGGGGTTTGTGAGTTTACAGGAAACAGGGGGAAAGGTTGAGGGTGGATTTCCAGTAAAGTTGTTAAAATCTGGCGAAGGTGGTAATGGAGATTTATGTTGGGGATATGAGCAGGAGCAAAAGCGTTGGAGTGGGGGTGCGGGGAGGGGTGCGGAGGGGGTTTTCGCTGGTGGAGATGTTGGTGGCGTTGACGGTGTTGGGATTGTTGTCGGCGTTGTCGATTCCGACGATGCTCCATGTGGCGGTGGGGATGCGGTATGGCCATGGGATCTATGCGATTTCGGAGACATTGGAACAGGCGCGGAGCCATGCGATGGCGCATGGGACCCATGTGTGGGTGGCGATGGTGCCGAAGGTGGATGGGGCTGGGGGCGTGGATGGGGTGTTTATGAGTTTGTTTGCGTCGGCGGATCGGACCAGTGATTTTCAGCCGCAGAATTTGGTGGCGTTGGCGCGGCCCTCGGCGGTGCGTGGGGCGCAGTTGACGGAGGTGGGAGAGCAGGTGTTGACGGAACGGTTTCGTGGGGCGGGGCTGCTGCGGTTGGGGGGATGGGCTGGGGAGGGACGGACCAAGGCCCCTGGGGCGGAGGAGTTGGAGGCGGAAGATTTGGTGGTGTTGCGGGTGGATCCCCGGGGATCGATGACGATGCGGTCGGGAAGCAGCGGGGAGTGGGAGACCTTCCGGTGGTTGGAGATTGGGCTGATGGAGACCCGGCGCAAAGCCTCGCAATCGCCCAACCTGGGGGTGATCCAGATCTCCGGCCTGACCGGCCAAGTGTTGGTTTTTCGTTGAATGGAACTTGTGAAGCGGAAGCTGGTTGATCGCGGGCTAACCCTCGTCGAAGTGGCTCTTGCTATCGGCGTGGCGGTTTTTTGTTTGCTTGGGACTGTGGCGTTGTTGCCTTTGGGGGTGGTGACGGTTCGGGACTCGGCCGATGAAATCGCTGCGCTTTCGCTCGCCGGGAACCTGATTCTGGATTTGCAAGGGATCAAGGGTCAGGCAGAGACTCCCCGCTATAAGATCAAAATTCCGGCTGCACCGGATGCTACGGAGACCACGGATTTGTTGCTCGATGATGGGGGGAATCGGGT
>JBDNCR010000124.1:0-5823 GCA_046719555.1 Verrucomicrobiia bacterium
GGAGATGGCGCCGATGGGAAGGTCTTTGAGGTAGTCGAGGTCACGGCGTTCTCCGGTGAGGATGTTTTGGAGGTAACGGGGCCGGTGACGACATTCGATGATTTCGGCATGGCGGTTGAAGCGGCGCAGACGTTTTTTGAGGTCGGAGAGGTCGGAACCGTCGCATTTGGTAAGGAGGATGACGTCGGCCCGTTTGAGGTGGTCGCGTGGTTCGCGGAGGGTGCCGCGGGGGAGAACGTATTCGTTGCCGAAAGGTTGGTGTCGGTCAACGAGGGCCAGGTTGATGCGTTCTTTGAGGGGGAGGTATTGGTAGCCATCGTCAAGGATGAGGACGTCGGCTCCGAAGTGTTCGACGGCGTAGGCGGCACTTTTGACCCGGTTTTTATCGACGAGGACAACGACGTCGCGGAGGTTGGAGGCGAGCATGAAGGGTTCGTCTCCGGCCCGTTCGGAGTCAAGGAGGAGGGATCGTCCGTCGGAGACGATTCGGGGAGGCGCAGGTCCTTCGCCGCGGATGAAACGGTCCCAGAGTCGTTGGAGAAGGGGGCGGGGAACGCTTTTGTAACCGCGGCTGAGGATGGCAACCCGACGGCCGTGGCGGGAGAGGACGCGGGCGAAGAGTTCGACGACGGGGGTTTTTCCGGTGCCACCGACGGTGAGGTTGCCGACGGAGATGATGGGGCAACCTACGGCGTGGCCGGGGAGGAGGCGGGCTTCGTAGAGGGCCCAGCGCCAGCGGGCGATTTGGGCGTAGAGACCGGAGAGGGCCAAGGCGATGGTGCGGAGGAGGGAGGCGCGGAAGCCCCGTCGTTTTTCAAGGATGACGTCGATGGCGAACTGTTCGAGTTCTTCGAGGGCACGGTTGGGCATGGAGCTAGTGGAGGAAGATCCCAAGCATGATGAAGACGAGGCCGAAGGTGGTGACCGACCAGGCCAGGGTGCGGAGGCGGGTGGGGGAGGCGATGGCCCAGGCGATTTGATCGCGAAGGAGATAGGGTGCGCCGACCCAGAAGCAGGCGAGAACGATGGCGATGTAGGCGGTGAGGGTCATGAGGAGTCGAGCGGGATCGTCCCGGAGAAAGGCGGAGTCGAGGAGGATTTGAGCGGCGAGGAGGAAGAGGATGCCGAGGCCGCGGACGGCGAGGAATTCTCGGGCGAAGATGAGCACGAGGACGGTGCCGATGGCGATGATGGAGAGAAAAAGGCCGCGCTGGGCGGTGTATTCCATGAGGTCGATGGTGGCCATGAGGATGAAGAACCAGAGGGCCCCGGCAAGGAAGAGGATGTTGCCCCAAAGGGTGCTCCGAGGAAGGGCTTTGAGGAAGCGGGCGGCGGGTTGAGGTTGGGTGAGGAGGACCGCGCCAAGGATGGTGAGGAGGAGGCCGAGGAGGAGGGAGGTGAGGGGGAGGGAGAGGGAGTAGATCATGGCGGGCTTTGGGGAAGCTGGGGACTCAACCACGTTCCGCTGGGGTTGCCAAGCATGGGAAGGGTTTAGGGGGAGGGGATTTGCGGGGTCGGGGTGGGGAGCTGGCGAAGGCGGCGACGGTGAGCAGCTGGGGTGTAACCGTGATGTTGGTGGAACCAGCGGGCGAAGTGAGCGGGGCACCGGAAGCCGACGAGGGTGGCGATTTGTTCGATTTCTGTGCCTTTGGCCAGGGAGTCAGAGGCGAGTCGGAGGCGGGCGATGTCCCGCAACTGGCGAAAGGTTTGCCCGGTTTCCAGTTTGAGGCGGCGATTGAGGTAGTCGGGGTGGTAGCCCAGGCGAAGGGCGAGTTGGGCAATGGGGAGGGCAGCCATGCCGGGGGTTTGGAGCAGGCGAGCGAGCCGAGGTGCGAGGGCCTGGCCATGGCGGGGAAGGGCGGGGGTTGGGGGCGGGTGGAGGGTGGCAAGGAGGAGGCCGAGGATTTGCAGGCAGAGCCCGGCCGATTCGGTGCGTGGGGCGAGATGTGGGGCGTCCCGAAGGGTGGCGAGGCGGTGGAGGAGTTCGCGGAGTCGGTAGAGGGTGGAGCCGGGGGTGGTGGTGATGGCTGGTGAGAGGTCGGGGAAGTTGCCTTCCAACGTCAGGCTGAGGGGGGGACGGGAAGAGGTTCGCTGGAAGCTGTGCGGAAGGCCGGCTGGGGCGGCGGCGAGGGTTCCTGGGCGGATGGTGGCGTTGAGGGAACCAATTTGAAGGTGGCCGCGGCCGGTTAGGTAGAGGAGGATTTGACCGAAGCGATGGTCGTGAGGCTTGAGGTTGGGGGAGAGGTGGAGGTGGCGATGGAGTTCAAGGCGGTGGAGGCGAAGCGGGCCGTAGAGGAGGTCGAGTTGGGAGAAGAGGAGCGGTTTGAAGTGGAGGCGGGAGAGGCGGTCGGCGAGGCGATCTCGAGGCGGGTGTGAGGGCATGGTCAGGGGTCGGCGGCGAGGGTGTTGGCTTTGGCTCGGGCAAAGGATCCAGGGTCGGCCTGGAGGGAACGGAACTGGAGGCGAGTGGCTTCGAGGCGGGCGCGCGGGCCGAGGTGGAGGTGTCCGGTGACGATGAGTTGTTTGGCGTGAAGGGTTCCGAGGATGGTGGCGTCCCGGACTTCGAGGGTTTGTCCGGCACGGAGTTCGGCGTGGTCGGCAACGATGAGTCGGGAGGCTTTGGCTCCGGCGAGGAGCGAGGCTTTGCCCTCGGCCTGAAGGGTGCCGTGGCAGAGGACCCGGGCGGCGACCCGACCGGCAATCAGGAGGGAGCCGGCTTCGAGTTTGGAGGCGGTGATGTTGGCTGAAGGGCGGACGATGACATCGCCGTAGGTGAGGATGCGGGCGGAATGTTCACCGGTGATTTCGTGATTGGCGACGTCGAGATGGGTGGAGCAGCCGTGGCATTGCCAGGAGAGGGCTTGTTTGGGAATGCGCAGTTCTTCTCCGCAGACGTGGCAGGTTACGGTGCGTTTTTCGACTTTGGTTCGGGTGGGGGGGCGTGAACCTGATTTTTTTTTGAGCCAGAACAGTTGGCCACAGGCTTGGCAGGTGGTTTTGTCGAGGGCGGAGTATTCTTTTTGGGTGTGGCCGCAGTGCGGACAGGTGACGTTGGTTTTGACGTTGGGCGTGGTGCGGAGGAAGGCGATCTTCATGGTGGGTTAGGCAGGAGGGCCGATGAGCAGGTCGCCTTGGAAGTGTGCGCCTGGGTCAATGGTGAGGGAGCGAGTGGTGAGGGAACCTTCGAGGCGGGCGGAAGGATGGAGATGGAGAGATTGTTGTGCTTGGGCCGAGCCGAGGATGGTGCCGGCGATGTCGAGGTCGCGCCCGTGGACGTCTCCTTGAATCTGGCTGGAGGGGTGGAGGGAGAGGGTGTCGGTGGCGGAGAGCTGGCCGTGGAGTTGGCCGGAGAAGTGGCCGGACCCGAGGAAGGCGGCGGTGCCTTGGAGGCGAAGGTCGCCATCGATTTGCCCTGGGGGTCGGTGTCGTTGAAACAGCACGGGGTTGAGCGTAGCGTGGCGCGGACGAGGCTGCACGTTTTGTCTGATGAATTTTCCGGGGGACGGGGTGCGGGGATTTTTGTTTCGCGAGGGGGCAGTGGGATGTCATTGTGCGAGGATTGATGGAACGGGTGTTGATTGTTTCGCTGCACGATGTGCATCCGGGAAGTTTGGAGACGGTGCGGGAGCAGGTGAAGGATCTGGTGTCGATCGGCGTGGGGACGATGTCGCATTTGGTGGTGCCGGAGTTTCATCATGGGGGTGGGACGTTGGAGGATGGGGCGACGGTGTCTTTTTTGGAGCGGCGTCGGGAGGCGGGCGATGAGATGGTGGTGCACGGGTATTTTCACGACCGGAAAGGGTTGCCGCGGGGGAGTTGGTTTTGGACGCGTGTTTATTCGAATGACGAGGCAGAGTTTTGGGAGTTGGAGCAGGGCGAGGCGGAACGGCGTTTACGGGCGGGGAGGCAAGCGTGGGAGTTGCGTGGCTGGGCGGCGGCGGGTTTTATTGCGCCGGGCTGGTTGATGGGGAGAGATTTGGAGGGGGTGTTGCGGCGGGTGGGGTATGGTTATACGACGTGGTTGACGCGGGTGGTGCGTTTGGGTGACGGGCAGGTGACGGAATCGCAATCGTTGTGTTACAGCACCCGTTCTTGGTGGCGAGTTGGAGCGAGTTTGGCTTGGAATGGGAGATTGTTTGAGCGGCTGATGGGGCAACGGTTGATCCGGCTTGGGTTGCATCCGGGGGATTGGTCGGTGCCTGCGATTCGGCGACAAGCGCTGAGCCTGGTGCGGCGGGCGTTGGAGCAGGGTTATCAGCCAATGACTTATGAACGTTATGTCGCGCTGTGATTTACAAGTTCATTCGAGTTATTCGGATCGTCCTTCGGAGTGGGTTTTGCGGAAGTTGGGGATGCCGGAGAGCTACACGCGGCCGCGGGAGGCGTATGCGAAGTTAAAGGCGGCCGGGATGGATTTGGTGACGTTGACGGATCATAATCGGTTGGAGGGTTGTCTGGAGATTCGGGATTTGGAGGGGGTGTTTTTGAGTGAGGAGGTGACGACGTATTTCCCGGAGGACGGGTGCAAGGTGCATGTGCTGGTGTGGAATCTGGAGGAGGAACACCACCGGCGGATTCAGGAGGTGCGAGGGAATATTTATGACTTGGCGTTGTATTTGCGGGATGAGGGTTTGGCGCATGGGGTGGCGCATCCGTTGTTCAGCGTGAATGGGCGGTTGACGGCGGATCATTTTGAGAAGTTGATTTTGTTGTTCCGGGCGTTTGAGGGTTTGAATGGAACCCGAGAACCGTTGGCTCAGGAGGTGGCGACGCTTATTTTGGAGCAGTTGACGGAGGGGCATGTGGCGGCGATTGAGGAACGGCAAGGGATGAGGTCACCGTTGACGCGGCCTTGGGAGAAGGCGCTGTTTGGGAGTTCGGATGATCATGGGGGATTGTATCTCGGGGGAGCGTGGACGGCGGTGGAGGGGGAACATTCGCCCAAGAGTTTTTTGGAGGCGGTCATGGCCGGGCGAGGGCGACCGGCTGGCCGTCCTGGCGATGCGTTGCGTTTTTCCAATAGCATTTATCATGTGATTTTGAGCTATGCGCGGGATCGGTTGGGAAAGAACGCGCCGCGCGGGTTGCAGTTGCTCAGCAAGGTAGCGGAGCGTTTTTTGCAAGGGCAGAATCCGACCGATATTCCGGTGGGAGAAAAGATTGCGCATTTGGCGGATGCGGTGATGACGGGGAAGGCGTTCGAGTTTCTCAATCCGAACGATCGTTCGTTTAATCGGCAGGTGGCGCTGTATTTTTTGGATCCGCGGGTGAAAAATCGGTTGGACGCGATCATCGCTTCGGAACAGGAGCCGGAGCGGCGGGTTTTTCGGATGGCTTCGCAGATTACGAATGATTTGAGTTACAAACTTTTCCAGCAGTTTTTGGCGCGAGTGCACAAAGGGGAGTTGGTGGAGAGTTTGCAGCCGGTGACGGGGCTGTTGCCGGTGGCGGCGAGTGTGGCGCCGTATGCGTTTTCGTTTCACAGTTTGCACAGCAACCGGCCGTTTTTGGAGTCGACGGCGCGGCGGTTGTTGCCTGAGGTGCCACCGTTTTTAAGGAACACGAAGCGGGCGTGGTTTACGGACACGCTGGAGGATGTGAATGGGGTGGCCCGGACGATTCGAACGATGAATTTGAGTGCGAAGAAGCGAGGTGCCGATTTGGTCACAGTGACGTCCCGTTCGGAGATCACGATTACCGACATTCCGATTAAGAACTTTGTTCCGGTGGGAGAGTTTGAGTTGCCGGAATATGAGTTGCAGAAGCTGAGTTTCCCGCCGTTTTTGGAGATTGTGGAGTATTTGGAGCGAGAGCGCTTTACGG
>JBDNCR010000125.1:0-5784 GCA_046719555.1 Verrucomicrobiia bacterium
ACTTTGCCGCGCCCAAACCGGGGACGAAACCATCGAAGAAACCTTCAAGCGCGTCCACCCCCATTCGACCCAAGCCCCAGCCGCCGCCCCGGCAGTCCCGACCACCTAAGCAAGCCGCCCCACCCCACACCCCCCGAAACAAACCCTCCCGCAGCTCAATCCCGCGCCTCCAACAACCGCCGCGCCTCCACCGACGACGCCGGTCTCCGATCCGACACCCGCTCCAGCAAGTTCATCACCCATCCGATAAAGCCGGGACTTAAATCCGGACGCAATTCTCCCAACGGTCTCGGTTTCCCTTCCAAATGGCGATGGATAATTTCCGCGATCGTCTCCCCTTCAAACGGATACTCACCCGACGCCGTAAAATAAAGCACACACCCCAAGGCATACAAATCGGTCCTCTGATCAATATCCAAACCCGAAAACTGCTCCGGAGCCATCGTGTACACCGAACCGCTAATCCGACCATTCGGATCCACCGTCTGCGGCGTCGGGGTATGCGCCAGCTTGGCCAGCCCAAAATCCAGAATCTTCACATGCAACCATCCCCCCGCCATCTCCACCACCATGATGTTTCCTGGTTTGACATCCCGGTGCAAAATCCCCAGCGCATGGGCCGCAATCAACCCCTGCAAACACTGCCGCGCCACATCAACCAGGGCCGCCTCCCCCAACTTTTGACCCGAGGTCACCAACTGATCCAACGTCCGACCTCGCACATACTCCAAAACAATAAACGCTCCCTCCTCATCGGTTCCACAATCAAAAACCTGGACAATGTTGGGATGTTGTAACGAAGCCAACGTCAATGCCTCATGAAAAATTCCTGCCGGAGTCGCATGCGACAAATCAACAAACGGCTTTAACCGCTTCACCGCCACCGTCCGGTGCAACTCCAAATCGGTCGCCCGATAAACCTTGGAAATCCCGCCCTCTCCAATCAACGCCGAACGATCAATCACATACCGTTCCAGCCGCCGACCCCGCCGCTTACGCGTCTCACGGCTCGCCTTCTTGACCGCCTCCACCACCACCTCGGCCTTCGGCGGCTTCTCCAGAAAATCGAAAAAACCATTCCGCAAGCTCTCCTTCACCACCTCCTTGTCATCCTGAGTGGTCAGCAAAATAATCTGGAGCGACGGATCCAACTCCATCAAAAACCGCCCAAACGTAATCCCATCAGCCCCCGGCATCAGATAATCGGTCACCACCGCATCAAAAGCCTGTGGCCCCATCTTTTCCAACCACCTCCCCGCCACCGTCGCATCGGGAACCGTGACCGGTTCAAATCCCGCCTCCAACAGCGCCAAAGACAAAAGCTCCCGCACCAAAATATCATCATCCACCAGCAACACCTTCCCCGAGACTTCTTCGGTCCCAGCCGGTCCCCCAGAAACCGACGGCGACACGACCGCCGCCCGACCAGAGAAAGGAACCTTCACCCGACGGGTCGGGGCGCGCGAAGGCATGGGCGAGGAATCCATCAACCCGCATCATTCCCGGTTTTCGGATGCTTGTGGAGTGGATAATCAAGCCCCCTTTAGCTTTAACTATGGCCTTTACAGCCCGTGAACCCTCGGGTTCTTTCAACAAGGTCCATGAGCCAGCCGTTCCAGATCATCTTCACCCCCGCCAGCTCGGCGGAGATGGCCGCACTTCCCAAACTCCTCCAACTTGAAATCCTCAACGAATTCGAGGTGCTCACCCCCGACTTCATCCAAAGAAAACCCGAAGCCTTTGGCCGGATCACCCATGGCAACCGGACCCTCTACCGCTTCCGCACCAAAGATTACCGCATCTACTTCGAAAAAACCGATAACGGCATCCTCATCCATCGACTCCTCAACAAAAATTCACTTAAAGACTTCCTCTTCCGCTCCAGCCTGCCCGTCTCCGAAGACGATGCCCTGGCGCAAAATCCTAACTTCTGGCGCATGATCGACCACCCCGAACACCGCGATCCCTAAGCCCCCAAACCACCTCCGGCCATCGATTACCGTCGGAATGTCTCGTCCCGGAACGGAGCCGTATACAGTCCCGACCCTGCCGGATGGGCCTCACTCCCGCCCGGCCCAAATGCCTCCGCCGCCGTTCGCAACGCCTCCCGATCCACCGGCGACGCCGTCCGGTTCGGCTTCTTCTCCGGAAAACTCTCAATGAACAGCGTCTGCGTCGGAAACGCAAACTCCACCCCGAGCCGCTTCGCCGCCCGCATAATCTCCAACAACACATTCTGCCTCTGCTCCAGCTCCGTCGCCCAATCGGGAACCTGCAAAAAGAAATAGAGCAGGATATTCAGACTGCTCGCCCCGAAGTCATTGAACGCCACGTGACAATTGAACGAGGAGGTATGCGGGTTGGCTTTGATCACATTCTTGATCGCTTCCAGAAACGCCTCCAACTTCTCCGGCGGAGTGTCATAGGTGACGCCAATCGTCGTCTTCACCCGCCGCAATCGGCGCAACCCCAAATTATCCACCGGCGCCGACGCCACTTCCGCATTCGGAATCGATACCAGGGAGTTGTAGAACGTCCGAATCTTCGTCGAACGAAATCCAATATCCTCCACAATTCCCTCCTGCCCCTGAACCACCACCCAATGGCCCACCCGAAACGGCCGATCGAACATAATCATGATCGACCCAAAAAAGTTCGAAAGAGAATCCTTAGCCGCCAAAGCCACCGCCAACCCCCCGATCCCCAGACCTGCCAAGACCGAAAAAACCTGAATCCCCATATTTTGCGCCGCCAACAGCACCCCCACCACCAAAATGAAAATCTTCAGCGAGCGGGATATCAGCTTAACAATCTGTTCATCCAGATTGTTGTCCGAACGTTTGGCATATTCCTTCAAAAATTGATGAAAGACCTCTGCCGCCGCGTAAAAGGTCCAAATCACTGCCGCACATATGATCAGTTTCACTCCATACACCAACACCTCCCGCGGCACGCCACTGAACCGCAGGGAAACCACCGCTGTCCACCAAAGCAAGGACGCTACCAACAGCGCGAGCGGCCCCGATAAAGATTCGACCAACAATCCGTCCCACTTCGTCTTCGACCGCTCCGTCAGCCGCAAAATAACCGCACCCACGGCACGAACAATCGTCTTCAACGTTAGACCCGCCAAGATCGCCACAAACAAACCCAGCCACTGCCAATAAGCCACCCCACCAAACTCCCGATAAGTCCATGCCGGCAAATGCGTCTCCAACCACGGAGAATGATACCCCGCTCCACCCCCGGTCCCCGGCAAATAAGGCAAATTCCTCACCCGCTGAAAGAGCTCCCTCACTCCAGTGAGCGTGTCCTGCGTGATCAAATGGTCCCCCTCTCGGTCCCCCGATCCCACTCGACGGGTCGTCACCACACCCCCGGGAGAACGCCAAAAACTGGTCTCCGGATCGTCCGGGATCGCCCCAAAATCCAACACCAACGTCCGATCCAAGACCTCCTTCAACAAAATCGCCAGCTCCCGCCCCTCCTGCAGCCGCGTCATTGCTGGTAAGTGATCCAAATTCAACGTCCGGACCGCATCGTCCAACCGTCGCCGCAAATTCGGATCATTCCGATCAACCCCCTCCCGGTAATCCTCCATCGCTCGATAGTAACTCTCCATGGTCGCCCTCGGGCTATCCATCTCCACCAAGTCCAAGATGACCCGACCTTCCTGCACCACCACACTCGCCACCCCGGTCGCCCCAAGCCATCCCACCACCCATGCCGTTGCCCACCATTTCATCCCCATCATCGATCCCAAGGATGCCACAACCCCTCCACCCGTCAGCGGAAAACTTTCCCGGCCATCCTCCGCTAACCCAGATCACCAGCCCAATAAAACTTTTGCCGCCCTAGGCATTTTCTGCCTAATTCAACACTTCAACTCCCCTTCGAATCGGGGCTCAAACCTCGAAAAACCCGATTCATTCGAGAAATTTGCCCCAGGCATAACCTATGCTCCTTGCTAAAGGAATAGAGACCAATTGACAGTGCCGAATGGTATTGACAGATTAACCTAGAGACTGCAATTTATGGAAATTATAAAGGAGCCCACAATCATGAGTCGCCGCTCCCGCTCGACCTCCCCGCGCTCGCGCGGTCAAACTTCGGTCGAATTCGCGCTGATCTTCCCGATCGTCGTTCTGGTTATTTGCGCCATTATCGATTTCTCTTGGTACTTCTACCACGAGGCCGCCATGAGCCACACCATCCGCGAAGCCCTCCGATACGGGGTCACCGGACGCGTCAAAGAGAATCCCAACTATGTGGAAGGCGGCACCGAACCCAAGTTCCTCAGCCGCAAGCAATCGGTTCTCAAGGCCGCAGAACAAGCCGCTCCTCCCTTTGTCCGGCTCTACAAAAAGGTTGCTGAGGAAAAGATTCCCACCCTTCGCTTTTACAATCCGGACACCGGCGATGAATACCCTGGAGACAACCTTGGCGGTCCGGGCGCCCGAGTCCAAGCCGTCCTGCGCCAGGAGGTTAATTTCATCACCCCCTTACCCCGACTCCTCAACCCAAATCACTTCGCCGCTCCGAACTTGATCGAAGTGTCGACCATCTTCAAATCCGAACGTTATGAGTTGTAGTCCCCTACCGTTGAGGAATCCGCGCCGAGGGCAGGCCCTGATTGAATTCACCCTCACTCTGGTCATCATCCTCTGCGTCCTAACCGGGGCCTTTGAACTCTCTCGTTACTGTTCCCTCGTCCTCCGCATGTCGAGCGCCGTTCGAGAAACAGCACGCTTGATCGTTGCGGAAGATATTGACCCCAATCCCGTCCGCACCGTTGCCGAAAACAACGCGGAAATCCAAACCCGCCTCAATAACGACATCTTTCCTTTCGTCGATAACCTCATCGCACCCGGCAACATCCTCAACGACGGCAAAATCTGGGTGAGCTACCTCACCCGCCAACCTTCCCCCACCAGCCCCACCGACCCCCTCCAAGATCGGATCGTCGTTACCTACCAGTTCGCCTACCCTCCCGCCGCCCTCACCGATTCGCGTAGCTCCTGGAACTCCACCTTCGGTCTTCCCGGATCCATCGTCCCCACCGCCCGGATTCCTCTGGCCGGATTTAGCCGCGGGGAATCCACCGTCGCCGTCGAACTCTATCACCGAACCCAGTTTATCCTGCCCCAAACTTTCCTCCGCACCGCTAAAGTCGATAAAGTCTATGATATGGCGATCTTTTGATCCCAGCTCACCCTGAAAGGAGCTCCCATGAATCACTCCAACTCCAATCGGATGCGCTTTCGGCGGTCAAAAGGCCAAATCTTTGTCATCTACGCCATCCTCTTTCCCGTCCTCTTTCTCTTCCTCGGACTCGGCATTGATGTCGCCTTAATTTACACCTCCAAGGCTCGTCTCTCCCGAGCCATTGACGCCACCGCCCTCCGCCTCACTCGCAAATTCGAGGAAGACCAGGCTCGCCGCCAAAACATCACCGTCCAATTCATGAAGTTGAACTATCCCGGATTCTTCTCCAATGGATATTCCGTGGAAGTCACCGGCGATGTGAATACCGTCGAAACCATGCATTTCCGGGGCAACCTTGGACCGACGGACGATTATCTTAAAGTAATAACCCGCTCCGAATCAGACACCGGCGTGGTCCGCGTCGAACTCGCCGGACGCTCGAAACATCGCACCTTCTTCATGCCCCTCGCCGGTGAAGGCTTTCGCCAGGTCAACTTCGTCGGCAACGCCACGGCCGACCGCTTCCCAGCTCTTAATGTCCTCGTCCTCGACATCTCCGGTTCCATGCGCAGCGGGGCT
>JBDNCR010000126.1:0-5779 GCA_046719555.1 Verrucomicrobiia bacterium
ATTGTGGTGATAACCGGGAGGCTTTCCGGGACTACGAGAATCCGGTGCCCTGGTTTGGCCGGGCTCCTGAAGCCCTTTTTCAAGGTTTTGCTGGGATGGAGGGAGTGGAGGTTCATGTTTTAGGATGTGCGAAGCGGGCGATGCAGTCGCCGGAAACGCTAGCGCCGAACGTCCATTACCATTCTTTAGTCGTGCCGCAGGTTGGTTGGATGCGGACGGGATTCGCAGGCTGTGTGGGGGCGATCCGTAGGTGCTTGAGGGCAATTCAACCTGACATTGTGCATGGTCAGGGCACGGAGCGAGAGTGCGCCTGGTCGGCATTGTGGTCGGGATTTCCGAATGTGGTGACCATTCATGGAAACATGGCAGAGTTGGCACGGATTTATCGGGCGAAACCATTGAGCTACAATTGGCTGGCTGCCCGCATGGAGAATTTCACTTTGCCACGCACCTTGGGGGTGCTTTGCAATTCCGCATACACAGAGTCCTTGGTTAAGCCGCGAGCCCGGAAAGTATGGCGTCTACCAAACGCCATCCGCCTCGAGTATTTTCAGCCATCTAAGGTCGTTCGGCAGTCCACCGCAGTGGGTCGGAAGCTCCTGACGATCGGAGTGATCACGCCGCGAAAACGTCAGGTAGAGCTGCTTGAACTAGGGCAGAGGCTTTGGGAGCAGGGCCATCGCTTTGAGTGGCATTTTGTGGGCACCGTCACACCATCTTCTTACGCCGAGGATTTTCGGAGGCTGTTGGAGGGCCCTGCCGCTCCGTTCGCCCGATGGCACGATTTTATGCCGGTTGAGGCGTTGATTCTCCTTATCGATCGATCAGATGCCCTGGTTCACTTTCCTTTTGAGGAAGCATTCGGACTGGTGGTGCCTGAAGCCCTGGCCCGGGGCCTCAAGTTTTTTGGGGCGGCGGTGGGTGGCATTCCAGATATTGCTCACGGGCTGCCCGGGGTTGAATTGTTTCCCGTGAACGAGTTCAGCGCTCTTGAGGGCGCCCTCGGGAACTGGATGCAAAGAGAGGACCGATTGGATGATGCCGCGCTGCGCCGAGCTGTGGAAGCTTATCACCCTCGCCGGGTTGCGGAGGGGCATGTGGCGATCTACCGAGAGGTGCTTGGCCGCTGAGGAGGGGGTAATCAGTCGATGGTCGGGAGCATCTTTCGATAGACCTCCAGAAGCTGTGCAGCGGACTCGTTCCACGACCCGAGGCGAATGGCGGGCGGTGCGAGGTTGGGGCATTGGTCGTAGAAAGTGCGCAGCAGTCGGGCGTGGTCGGCTCCCGGTCGTGCGGGCCAGTAGTGTGCCTGGTCGCCAAACCTTTCCCTGGACCAAGGTTGATCCGGCAAAAGAAGCGGCAGACCGCAGGCGGCAGCTTCGTGTGCCGACAGACACCAATTTTCGTGGGCGCTATGCAGGACAAACCCCCGGGCCCGGCTCAGCAGGGAGATGATTTCGTTCCGAGACTCCACGTGCGGGTGGTGGATGACCCAAGTTCCGTCAATCTCCCTGTGGAAGGCCCGCCAGTAGGGATCGCTTTTGCTGTAGGGTTTGCCGACAAAGAGGAGTGGTGTTCTTGCCGCCTTGGCCCAAAGGGCGAGTTCGAGGGAATGTTTGCGTTGGGTGATGGTGCCGGTGGTGATGAGCCAGGGCTCGTTGCGGGTTGGCGGAGGGGCCTGGAGGAAGTCGTCAGCCAGCCCCAGTGGAATCAAATGGATGCGCTCGGGCTTGACACCGAAGGCCCAGATCAGGGCGTTGCGTTCTGCCTCCAGACCAACACATAGGCAGGGCAGCGAGCGGAGGACTGGCCAAGTGGTCTGATCGCGCACGGTGCCCCAGCCGGGCAAGCGTAGGAGCAGGTCAACCACGGCACCCTGGAGGCGGAGCCGCCACGGTGGACGATTGCAGGTGGCCGTCAGCAGATGGGTGGCCACCACAGGAATGTTCTTGGCGCGTGCCCGGTCGAGATATCCAAGAGACGGAAGGCCGAAGAAGTGAATCAGGTTGCCGGTTTGGTTTGGATCCCACCAGCGGAAGAACTCGACCTCCAGACCGATCGATTCAAGGCCTCGTTTGGTCTCGAGAATCTGGGTTTCAACCCCGCCGTGGGCGAGGGCGAAGGGGAAGGGGTGGTCAAAAAGAATTTTCAAGACAGGCACTGGGTTTTAGACGATCCGATTTAGGGCGAGGCTCGGTAGTCAAAGCAGGAAAAAAGCCTCAAGGCAAAACCGACTTTCGGTAACGTGGACAGGGAGGGCCGTTTCCGCTAGCTTACCGTAAAGGTCGTATGGAATATTGGCTTTCCCGAATCACGATCGCCCTCGTGTTGATGGCCGGATGTGTGGTGGCCATCCTTGCGGCATCCTGGGCGGTCGAGGGGGCTTACACGTGGCTTGCGGGATTGTTGGTGTTTTGTGGTTTGATGACCGCCTTCGCCGTTTTGAACACGAATTTTTGGCTGATCATTCCATTTGCGTTGAACATGCCCGGGGCCTTTAACTTTTTGCCCATCCCGTTCAGCTTTCTTGAACTTTCAATCGTTCTGGTCGCGACCCAGTTTTTCCTCAATCGGGTGGTGCTGGAAAAGCGGGGCATTAGCCTTGGTCCGCCCGCCTTGGTCATTCCGCTCGTCGCCTTTGGCCTGCTTGTGGGCTACCACTGGCTGATTGGGGGAACGGGGCTACGTATTTTTGGCGGGGATACCTTTGGTGCCCGTCGGAACTTTGCGATCGCGCTGGCGGTGTTGGCCTACTTCATCGTGAGCAACATGAACGTTCGGGGTAACGCCTATCTGAGGGCCATTCCGGCGTTTTATCTCGCGGGGGTTTTTCTGGGCACCGCACCCTATTTTTTTACTTCGGTTTTTCCCTCAACTGCGCCTTATGTGAATTATTTTTTGGGGAATGTGAATGTTGAGGCCTATACGGAGTTCCAGTCCGACATGATCATTGCGCCGGATGCAGATCTGGGGCGGGTTGGGCAATTAGTGGCGCTGGGTAATGCCCTGCTTCTGTGTTTGGTGGCCTATTTTCCGGTTCGAGATTGGTGGCGCCCAGCAAGGTGGTGGGTGTTGGGTTTGGCTTTGGCAGGACTGTTTCTGGTGCTGCGAGGCGGTTTCCGCTCCGCCCTGTTTCATTATTTGGTCATTGGCGGGACGGCCGCATGGCTATCGCTTCGTTGGAAATCGGTGCTGCCTGCGATGATGGGTGGATTGACGATTATGGTCTTGGCGCAGCTGCATGGGAACCTGATCCACCTGCCTTTATCGGTTCAACGGACCATTTCGTTTATGCCAGGAAATTGGGATTACACGGTCATGCGTGGGGTGGAGAGTTCGAATGACTTTCGGCAGCAGATTCAACACACCTATCTGCGGGAGGGTTTTTGGGAAAGTCCTTGGATTGGGAATGGGTTCAAAGTCGATCGGCGGGAGATTGAGCAGGCGGTGCAACAGGGGATCGAATTTCATGGACAGATGGATCCGATCCGGGGGTTCATTGCTCGAAAAGATTTCCACGTCGGCTGGATCAGTCTATATGATTGCGGGGGAGTTGTTGGTTGCGTTTTTTTTGCGTGGATGGTGGGGGCGATGTGCTGGCTCTTTTACAAGCGCCGATGGGCCTTGGAGGATCCCAAGTTTGCCCCCCTTTATACTTGGCTGCTCTGTTTGTTTGCTAAGGAAATTTTGGGTTATTTCGTGGTGTTTGGGGCGATCCACTCGTCCATGACGATTTTGACGGTGATGGCAGGGTTCTTGGTTGCCATGGGTGACCGGCCGGGTTCTGAGGGGGATGCCCCGGTTGGCGAGTCGGCGGCAACCCGTCAGAGAACAAGTCGAGAACTGGTCCCAGCGTGAAGAAGAAATGGGAGGGTCGTTTGCCCGGAGACAACTCAGTCGCGCATGGCGGGCTGGTTGACGACACCGGAGTCAAGTTCTGCGCGTAGCTTTTCCGCGGGGAAACGTTTTTGGTGAGCAGCAATCGCTTGGCGGACCCGTTGAGCGCGCGGGGTGACTTGTTGCCAAAGGAGCCCCGCGAAGATCTGGAGAAGAACCGACAATTGTGTTTTAAGGTACGAGAGGATTCCGACGGGTCCACGGAAAGCGAGCGATTCATGCCACCGATTTTTCCAGTGGTGCGGAGATTTGAAGGAGGTGAAAAAATAGCGGAGCCAGAAGAAACCCGACTTGGAGCTTAGGGTGACCCTCCAGAAGGGGGCTAGACGTCGTTCGCACTCGTAGTTGAGGGCCGCGCGGGCTTGGGGCTCGACGCGAACGAGGTATCCGGCCCGAGAGAAGCGGACCGTGTAGGGGCCGTCCCCATAGTGTGGGTAATGGACCTCATCGGGCAGGCCCACTCGGGACACTGCATCGGCACGGAAGCCGACAAAATTGCCGTTGAGGCCGTCCACGGTTAAAAGACCGGCTCCGACTTGGTCAAGCACGGGGCGGAAGTGGCGAAAGCCTGGGTTGACTGGGTAGCCTGGATGACCGGCGATGTAGCAGAGGGCTGAGACGCATCCCACCTCCGGATCCTGGAGCACTCGCAGCAGTTTTTCAAAGGAACCGGGCTCGGGCTGACAATCGTGGTTGAGCCAGAAAAGATAGGGAACTGCCTCGGCGAGTGCCTGTTCCATTCCTTTTCGAATGGCCCCTGTCCAAAAAAGAGAGCCGTTCCCCCGAAGCACGCGGGAGCCTGGAAAGGCAACGCGGAGGGCTTCATGGGTTCCGTCGGACGAGCCATCGTCAACGACAAAGACAGAGTTGGGCAGCTTGTGATGAAGGGAACGGAGATGATCGAGGAGATGAAGGATCTGTTGCCGGGTGTTATGGACGGGCACAATAACCCTGACGTTCTCAGGAAACTCTGCCATAACCTTTCCAAGGTGAACGAAAGGCCAAGGATTGTCATCCTTAATGCATATGACAGCAGGAATTTGGGCGATCAAGCGATCGTCTTGTGCCAAGTGGCGTGGGCCCGTCGCAAGTTTCCTGGTATTCGAGTGGAAGTGGCGACGAACTACTGCGAGGCGGGTAGCTTTGCCGGTCTCCCAACGTGTGAAAATCCGCTGCATTGTCCGGCGGTAGGTTCCCGAATCCGAACGTTGCTTCGCCCAATTTTTGATTTGGTGGGATGGTTGCTTGGCTTTGGGCCCGGAGGGAAGAAGCGGATGGGTTACCGCAGTTGTCAGCTGGCGATTGTCTGTGGTGGGGGCTACTTATATTCCAGCACTCGGCCGTTGCTGAGCCGAACGATGGTGCTTGCCTGCCTGAATGCCATCCTGTTGAAACGGGAGGGGATTCCGGTTCTTATGTTCCCCCAGTCGATTGGTCCGCTAACCAAAAGTTTGGACCGGTGGATGGTGCGGTGTTTCGGGCGAACGTTGGGCAGGCTGGTAGTGCGGGGTGATTACTCCTTTGCATGCGTCAACGAGCTGGATTCTGAGCGACCCGTGACCGTGTTGCCTGATGTGGTTTTGGCGTTGCCAACGTTGTGCCCTCAGCTTTTGCCAACCGCCCGAAGCGCGGATTGGGCAGGAGTGGCTCCGGTGAATTTTGGTTATGCAAGTCCGGAAGGTTCAGAGGCAGTGAACCGTTATGTGAACGCCTTGGCAGATGCCTTAGAACGATTTCATCGGGCCTGTCGGGTTCCGCTTCGGTTGTTCACTCAGGTCAGTGTTGGCAGCGGTGACCATGACGGGACGGTGGTTCAAGAGTTGCACGCACGGCTCAAGGCTCGGGAAGTTGCCGTGGAGATGGAGCCGGCGACAACGGATTT
>JBDNCR010000127.1:0-5765 GCA_046719555.1 Verrucomicrobiia bacterium
CCGACCGGCAGGTGTTCAAAGGGGGGAATTATTTTGAGCCACGTTTGGTGCCGAATTTTGTGCGATTTCCTGCACCGCAGGATACCAAATCGCCGAACCTTGGGTTTCGTCTCGCGAGTGATCAGCCGGTCCGATGACGGATGCTTTGGATGTTTTGCTCCTGCGGCACCTGTTTGCTGACGGGAGACCTTTTGTGTGCGGCGCGAGTTTGGCCTCGGCGCTCGGATGCTCCCGGAGGGAGGTGAACCAGCGGGTGGAGGCCTTGGGTGAGGTGGGTTATCGGATTGAGGCGAGGCCCCATGCGGGTTATCGGCTGGTGGAGGCGGGGGATGTTTTGGTGGCGGATGAAGTGCGAGCGCGATTGGAAGGCAATGTTTTTGCCCAAAGGCTGGTGGTGTTCCGGGAGACTCGGTCAACCAATGATGTGGTGTTGCGGGAGGCCGAGCGGGGCGCGCCGCACGGTTTTGCGGTGTTGGCAGAGTCGCAGACGGCGGGGCGAGGGCGGCTGGGACGGGCCTGGATGTCAGCTCCGGCGTGTGGACTCTGGTTTTCGGTTCTGTTTCGGCCCGGTGGAGAGGGCGGGTGGCAGACGCCCCAAGGCTTAACGATGCTGGCCGCGGTGGCGGTGGCGCGGGCGGTGGATCGGCAGGTGGCGCGGGCGGTATCGATCAAGTGGCCGAATGATCTGTTGTTTGAGGGGAAGAAAGTGTGTGGGATTCTGGTGGAGGCGCGGGTGGATGGGGAGCGGCGGCCGTATGGGGTGGTGGGCATTGGGCTGAACGTGAATCATCGTTCCACTGAATTTCCTGAGGAATTGCGGGGGCGGGCGGTGTCGTTGCGGATGGTTGATGGGGTGGAGCGTCGGCGGGCGGATGTGCTGGTGTCGGTGTTTGAGGAGTTGGCGCGTCTGGAGCGGGAGGGGATGGAGGCGGTGGCGTCGGCGTGGCGGGAGCGGTGCGAAACGATTGGGACGTTGATTCAGGTGCAAACCGCGGATGGGGTGCGAGAGGGCGTGATGACCGGGGTGACGGAGGAGGGGCACCTGATGTTGCGAGGTGCTTCGGGGGCGGTGGAAATTGTGGTGGCCGGAACGGTGTTGTCGTTGGGGGGAGAGGGCTAGGTTTCGAGGGAGAGGTCGACCATGAGGTCGGCGGCGATTTTTTCGAGGTCGTGGCGGAGGGCGGCGGTGTTGCAGTGGGGCGGGAGGTGGAGGAGGGCTTCGGCGTGGAAGAGGGTGCCGCCGGCCATGGGGGCGCTTTCGGTGCGGGTGTCGAGGGACTCGACATTGACGTGGTGGAGGGCGAGGGTGCGGCTGATTTGACTGATGATACCCGGGCGATCGTTACCGACGAGTTGGAGTCGGAAAGGTTGATCCGGTTTGGGGGAATCGGCTCGGTCATGTTGGACGGTGATGGTGAGGCCGATTCGGTTTTTGAGGTTGGTGAGAGCGGTGGTGAGGGGATCGGCTTGGTCGGCGGGAACTTCGACGCGGAGGATGCCGGCGAAGCGGCCGCCGAGGTGGCACATGCGGCTTTCGAGCCAGTTGCCGCCGTGTTCACGGATGAGCGAGGCAAGGGAATCGACCAGGCCCGGTTTGTCTTCTCCGATGATGGTCATGACGAGGGCGCGTGTGGACATGAGCGGAGTGTAGGGCGGGGCCGGGTCAAGGCAAGGGGGATGGGGAGGGCGGGGCGGGCGGGATTGCGGTCAGGAGGTGAGGGCTTCGGCGGCGGTGACGGTGTTGGCCATGAGCATGGCGATGGTCATGGGTCCCACGCCGCCGGGATTGGGGGTGACGTAGGCGGCGGTTTCGGCGATTTCAGCGAAGGCGATGTCGCCGACGAGGCGATAGCCTTTGGGGGAGGTTGGGTCGTCAACGCGGTTGACGCCGACATCGATGACGGTGGCGCCGGGTTGGATGTGTTCGGCCCGGAGCAGTTCGGCGCGGCCCATGGCAGCGACGACGATGTCGGCTTGGCGGGTGAGGGAGGGGAAGTCGCGGGAGGCGGAGTGGAGGAGGCAGACGGTGGCGTTGGCGGTGGGTGATTTTTGGCAGAGGATGGCGGCGAGGGGTTTGCCGACGATATTGCCACGACCAAGGATGGCGACGAGGGCACCGGCGGTGGGGATGCTGGAGCGGCGGAGGAGTTCGTGAATGCCGGCGGGGGTGCAGGGCCGGAAACCGGAGGGGTCGCCGAGGAGGAGTTTGCCGACGTTGAGCGGGTGAAACCCGTCAACGTCCTTCCGGGGATCGACGCGTGAAAAGACGGCGGTTTCGGAGATGTGAGCGGGAAGGGGGGCTTGAACGAGGATTCCGTGCACGGTGGGATCGGCGTTGAGGCTGTCAATGCGGGCGAGGAGGTCGGCTTGGGAGGTGGTGACGGGGAGGACTTCGGTGCGGGAGGCGAGACCGAGAGCGGCGGCTTGTTTGTCTTTCATGCCGACGTAGGCTCGGGAGGCGGGATCTTCGCCGACCCGGATGAAGACGATTGAGGGTTGAATCCCCCGAGCTGCGAGGGTTTGAACGCGGGAACGGGTTTCGCGATGGACTTGGTCGGCAATGGCTTTGCCGTCAATGAGTTGAGCAGGCACAGGGTGGAGAGTGTAGGGGTGAGCTTTGGGGTTGGCCAAGGAATTTCCCTTGGGCGGGGGAGTCGGTGGGGATGAGATGGCTGGGTTGATTTGTTCCTGATTTGGGCTTGCCTGGGCCATCTCGTTGGAGGATATGCCTGATTGGTGCCTATCGGCTTCAGTCACAAGGCCTGACTCCACAGCTTATCGCAGCGTTTGACTTATGGATTCTGAATTTCTTGCTCGACGAGCTATTTTGGGGCTCTCCGCCTTGGTCTGCCTGGGGGGATGTGCGGCCTATGAGCTGGATCAGAGTTACCATTCGGAATTCAAGTCGATGGTCCAGGAGTATCAGCAGGAGAGTGCCACGCTGGCGTCGAAGGATCGGACCTTGGCCAATGCGGCGTCGGTGGTGATGCCGAAGGATTTGTCGCGAGACCCGATTTTTACGGGGGGTCGGGTGCAGCCGTCGTTACCGGCCAAGCCGTATTCGCTGGAGCAGTTGTATGTGAGCGCGTTGAATCATTCGTCGCAGATCAAGGTGTTCTCCGAGCTGCCGTTGATTCGGGAGACGGGGATTCAGGAGGCGAAAGGGCCGTTTGACACCAATCTGTTTGTGGAGTCGCGCTATGCGCTGACCAATGATCCGGTGGGGAGCACGTTGACGACGGGGAACAACAGCAGCCGTTTTCGGCAGGATGAGACGTCGATTGAAGGTGGGGTGCGCAAGAAATTTCTGACGGGGACGGAAGCGACGATCTCGCAGGAGGTGCGGGAGACGGATAACAATTCGGCGTTCTTTCAGCCGGATCCGCAAGCGAATGCGCGTTTGGCGCTGACGGTGGTGCAGCCCCTGTTGCGGGGGGCGGGGATTTCTTACAATCGGAGCATCATGCAGGTGGCCAAGATCGACTCGGAGATCGCGATGCAGGAGTTCATTCGGCAGAGCGAATCGCACCTGTTGGAGATTACGCGGACCTATTGGACGTTGTATGCGGCGCGGCAGACCTATCAGACCAAGAAACGGTTGGCCGAGGGGGCGCGGGCGATTGTGGCGGAGCTGGAGTCGAGGGGGGATTTTGATGCGGCCAAACGTCAGTTGTTGCGGGCGAGGGCAGCGGATGCGGAGCGGCGGGCGAACCTGGTTCGGGCGGAGTCGGCGGTGCGGAATGCGGAGGATCGGTTGAAGGCCCTGGTCAATGACCCGGCCTTGCGAGAGCTGAGTGCTTTGGAGATTATTCCGGCGGACGCGCCGATCGCGCAACCGATTGCGACGGATCTTTACGATGCGGCGACGCAGGCGTTGCAGAAGCGTCCGGAGATTTTACAAGCCTTTCTTCAGCTGCGGGCGGGTGCGGTTCGGGAAAAGATGTCGCGCCATGAGGTGCTTCCGGCCCTGAATTTGTTGATGCGGGGCTATGTGGCGGGGTTGGAAGCGAATCGGAACTGGGGTGGAGCGTTTGATAATCAGTTTGAATCGGGTGGGCCGGGTGCGACGGTGGGGCTTCGATTTGAATTTCCGATTGAGAACAATGAGGCCTTGGCTCGGTTGGAGCGGCGGAAGATCGAGATGCGGCAGTTGGTGCAGCAACTTCGGACGACGACGGAGACGGTCTTGTTGGAGATCAAGGTGGCGGTGCGGGAAGTGCGGACGTCCCAGCGGGATTTGGCGGCCAAGTTTGAAAGTTTGAAGGCCGCTCGGGAGGACGTGGATGATATGCTCCGGCGCAAGGATGTCCTGCTGCTGGGCGGGGATAACACGACGAACAGTTTCTTGGAGTTTCTTTTGGAGGCGCAAGATCGCCAAGCGACGGCGGAGGAGCGGTTCTTGACGGCGCTTTCGACGTATAATGTGGCGCTGGTCAGCCTGGAACGGGCCAAAGGCAATTTGTTGACCTATGAAAACGTGGCGGTCCGGCGGACGGTGGATCCGGAAACCAAACTGCCTGAGCTTGGCTTGGAGAAGCTATCGCCAGCCGAGGTAACGGTGACGCCGTCGGATTCGGCTCCGGCACCGGTTCCGGTCACGATTCGGCGCACGACGGCTGAAAGCGGGCCGGTCTCGCCGACGGCGACGCAGCGGTCCCGGGGTCCGCTGCGGCCTCGGGCCAACGGTCGTTGATGATTTGTGAAGCGTTTCGTTCCGTTGTTTGTGGGTGTGGGTGTGATGCTGGGAATGGGTCTGCCCAGCGGGCGGGGTTCGGACACCTTCGGCTACACGGAGGCCTATCGAACGGCGAAGATGTCTTTTGCGGAATCGGGCGTGATTGTGGAACTGCCGGTCAAGGTGGGGGACCGGGTGGAGCCGGGGCAGGTTTTGGCGCGGTTGGACTACAAGGTTTTGGAGCAAGAACTGGTGATGGCGGAGGAGCAGCTGCGCATCCGTCGATTGCGTCATGAGAAGTTAGGGGAACTGCAAAAGAAGGGGCATGTCCCGACAGAAGAGTTTGAACGGGCCAAGGCCGATCTGGTGATTGATCAGGCGAAGGTGGACCGAATCCGGGCTCAATTGGAGATGAGGACCTTGCGTGCTCCGTTTGCGGGCGTGGTCAGTGAGGTTAAACGGGAGGTGGCGGAGAGTATTTCCCTGCAGAACGCGCACATTTTGACGGTGGTGGAGACCAACCGGCTGCTGGTCAATTTCCATCTTCATCCGGAGACGGCTGCGAAGTTTCAGCCGGGGACGGTGACGGAGTTGTCGATGCCGAACGGGCGTCGAACGGCGGCGACGGTGGAATTTGTCTCGCCGGTGATCGACGCGGCCAGTCGGACGGTTCATGTCCGTTTTGTCATCCCGAATCCGACGGGAACGCTCCGAGCGGGGGAACGGATCGATCTGGAGCCGCGCGGGGGCCGACGGGAAGATGCGGCGGTGGCCTCGGCGGGAAGGTCATCGCCTGGGGCGTTGCGGGACTACCATCGCCAAGCGGACCGTGAGCCGGTGGAAGAGAGCGGGGCGGCGTTTACGGTGGATCCGGTTCCGGCACCGCGGACCTTCCGGGAGCTTGGCCGGTAGTCATCGGAGACGGTGGGGGCGGGTGGCGACCGAGGCGGTAAATCTTTACCTCCGACCTTATTCGGGCAAGGGGACATTCGTGGCAGTCTGGTGAAAGTGAACAAAACCGCGACCACCTCGTTCCTTCGGAAGTTGCGGTCAACCTCCCCAACTTCCACAAACCCCGGCACAGACCCGC
>JBDNCR010000128.1:0-5686 GCA_046719555.1 Verrucomicrobiia bacterium
CCCCCCGCCCCCCGGGGGGGGAGGTTTGCCGCATGGGGACATGCGGCCTACAGGGTTTAGACGCGGCCGAAGCGACGTTCGCGCGAGGCAAAGTCGTCGAGGGCTTTGTGGAAGTCGGGTTCGGTGAAGTCAGGCCAGAGGGTGGGAGTAACGTGAATTTCTGCGTAGGAGATTTGCCAGAGGAGGAAGTTGCTGACCCGCATTTCTCCGGAGGTGCGGATGAGGAGGTCGGGGTCGGGGATGTTGGCGGTGTAGAGGGCGGAGGCGAAGGTGGTTTCGTCAATGGCGTCGGGGTCGAGGTGACCGGCGACGGCTTGGCGGGCGAGGGTTTGGGCGGCGTGGAGGATTTCAACCCGAGCTCCGTAGGAGAGGGCGAGGATGAGGGTCATGCGGCGGTGGTGGGCGGTGCGCTGGATGGTGCGATCGAGTTGTTTGCGAACGTTGGGCGGGAGGTCGCTGAGACGCCCGATGGCTTTGAGGGCGATGTCGTGTTCGGCGAGTTCGTGTTCGTAGCGTTTGAGGGTTTCGATGAGCAGGCCCATGAGGGCGGAGACTTCGCGGGCGGGCCGTTTCCAGTTTTCGATGGAGAAGGCGTAGAGGGTGAGGAATTGGACGCCGGCTTTGGCGGCTTCGGTGATGGTGCGACGTGCGGCGTTGGCGCCTTCGCGGTGACCTTCGATTCGGGGAAGGTTGCGTTGTTTGGCCCAACGGCCGTTACCGTCCATGATGACGGCCACGTGGCGGGGGACCGCGCGGGCCGGGGCGGTGCGAGGGCTCATGGGCAGGAGAAGGTTTGGTCGCGACCTGGGCCGACGGAGATGGTGGTGATGGGGGCTCCGGTGAGGTTGGCTAGGGCGTCGAGGTAGGCGCGGGCTTCGGGGGGAAGTTTGCGCCAGGAGCGGACCGTGGAGGTGTCTTGTTTCCAGCCTTTGAAGGTTTTGAGGATGGGCCGACAACGGGCGAGGTCGGCGGCGGAGCTGGGCGGGGTTTCAAGGCGTTTGCCGTCGAGGGAGTAGGCGACGCAGACGGGGATGCGATCAAGGGAGTCGAGGCCGTCGAGGTTGGTGAGGGCCCATTGGTTGACGCCGTTGATGAGGCGAGCGAAGCGGACGAGGACGACATCGAACCAGCCGCAGCGGCGAGCGCGTCCGGTGGTGGCGCCGAATTCGCGGCCGAGGGAGTGGAGGTAGTCGGAGAGGGTGTTGTCTTGGGAGGGGAAGGGACCTTCGCCGACGCGGGTGGTGTAGGCTTTGACGACGCCGATGACCCGGTCAATGGCGTGAGGGGGGAATCCGGAGCCGGTGCAGGCACCGGCGGCGGTGGTGTTGGAGGAGGTGACGTAGGGGTAGGTGCCGAAGTCGATGTCGAGGAAGGTGCCTTGGGCACCTTCGAAGAGGAAGGATTTTCCAGCTTGGTGCCAGCGGTGGAGGAGGGTGGCGGTTTCGGTGATGTAGGGGCGGAGCTGGTGAGCGGCGGTGGTGAGGCTGCGGAGGGTGGCGGGGATGTTGACGAGGTCCCAGCCCCGGGCGCGGCAGTCGGCGTTGATGGCGCGGCATTGGGCGCGGAATCGGCGAGCGAAGGTGTCGAGGTCGAGGAGGTCGTGGAGGCGAAAGCCGACGCGAGCGATTTTGTCGCCGTAGGCGGGGCCGATGCCCCGTTTGGTGGTGCCGATTTTTTGGTTTTTTTGGGATTCCCGTCCGGCGTCGATGAGGCGGTGGTAGGGAAGGACGAGGTGGGCGCGGTCGGAGATGAAGAGGCGTTTGCGGGTGGGGATTCCGCGGGTTTCGAGGCCGTGGATTTCTTCGAGGAGGGAGATGGGGTCGATGACGGTGCCGTTGCCGATGACGCAGAGGCGGCCGGGACGGAGGATGCCGGAGGGGATGAGGTGGAGGATGAATTTTTCGGAGCCGATTTCGACGGTGTGGCCGGCGTTGTTGCCGCCTTGGGAGCGGACGACGACGTCGGTGTTTTCCATGAGGACGTCGATGATTTTGCCTTTGCCTTCGTCGCCCCATTGTCCGCCGACGAGGGCCTGGACGAGGCCTTTTTGGGGAGAGGCTTTTTTCATGGGCGGCCGATGGAGTGGTATTCGAAGCCGAGGCTGCGCATTTCTTCGGGGTTGAGGAGGTTGCGTCCGTCGAAGACGAGGGGGGATCGCATGAGGGTTTTGATGCGGCCCCAGTCGAGGGAGCTGAATTGTTTCCATTCGGTGGCGATGACGAGGGCTTCGGCGCCGGTGGCGGCGGTGTAGGGGTCGGGGGCGAGCTGGATTTCGGGGTGGGCGGCGCGAACTTTGTTCATGGCTTGGGGGTCGTAGGCGAGGATGTGGGCGCCTTCCTTGGTCATGCGGAGGGCGAGGTCGACGGCGAGGGAGGAGCGGATGTCGTCGGTGTTGCCTTTGAAGGCGAGTCCGAGCTGGGCGATTTTTTTGTCGCGCAGAACCCAGAGGACGTCGTGCATTTTTTTGAGGAAGCGGAGGGGCTGGTTTTGGTTGATGCGTTCGACTTCTTTGAGGAGGTCGAAGGAGTAGCCGAGTTCGTCAGCGATTTTGATGAAGGCTTTGATGTCTTTGGGGAAACAGGAGCCGCCGTAGCCGAGGCCGGGGTTGAGGAAGGCGCGTCCGATGCGGTGGTCGGCACCCATACCGTCGGCGACTTTCATGACGTCGGCTCCGGCCGCTTCGCAGATGGCGGCGACGGCGTTGATGTAGGAGATTTTGAGGGCGAGGAAGGAGTTGGCAGCGTGTTTGATGAGTTCGGCGCTGTTGAGGTCGGTGACCATGAAGGGGGCGTTGAAGGGGGCGTAGATTTCGCGCATTTTGGCGAGGGGCCGCGGGGAGTTGGCGCCGACGACGATGCGGTCGGGTTTCATGAGGTCGGCGATGGCGGAGCCTTCGCGGAGGAATTCGGGGTTGGAGACGACGTCGAAGTCGATGCCGGGCTTGGCGTAGCGGCGGATGGTTTCGGCGACTTTTTCGCCGGTTTTGACGGGAACGGTGGATTTGTCGACGATGACCCGGTAGTCGGTGAGGGCTTCGGCGATTTCGCGGGCGACTTTTTCGACGTAGGAGAGGTCGGCCCAGCCGTCGTCTCGGGCGGGGGTGGGGACGGCGATGAAGATGACTTCGGCGCGGTTGACGGCATCGCGGATATCCCCGGTGAATTCGAGGCGGGCGAGTTGGACGTTTTTGCGGACGAGTTGGTCGAGGTCGGGCTCGTAGATGGGGATGTCGCCGTTGCGGAGGCGTTGGACTTTGTCCGGGTCGTTATCGACGCAGATGACGTGGTGGCCGACTTCGGAGAAGCATGTTCCGGTGACTAGTCCGACGTAGCCGGACCCGATGATGGCAAGGCGCATAGGGGGTTAATTGCTAATGGAAAGAGCGGTGGAGGGGAAGGCTTTTAAGGTGAAGGTGAAGAAGAAGCCGAGGTCGTTGTTCACGGCTTGGTTTTGGCGGGCGAAGACGGTGAGGGCGGAGTTCCAGGTGCGCCAGTCACGGTAGAGGGTGTAGCGTTGTTCTTGGAGGACGGAGTCGTTGGCTTCGAAGGCGAGTTCGGTTTCGAATTGCCAGGATTCGTTGAGGCGCCAGAAGCCGCCGGCGGTGATGAGGTTGGAGTCGGGGAAGTTGCGGACGAGGCGGTCGACGTTGGAGAGGAAGCTGTGTCCGCCGCGGAGTTCGAGGGCGGGGAGGGGTTGCCAGGTGAGGCGGTTGGTGACTTCGTTGATGCCGGAGCCGACGAGGGCGGTGTTGGCGTAGAGGTCGTAGCGGAGCCAGGGGAGGGGGTGGATGGTGAGTTCGTTGTAGATTTGGGGGTAGAGGGCGCGGGAGTAGCCGGGGAGGCCGGGGGCGATGGAGAAGTCGTTGCGGGGGTCGATATTGAGGTCGCCGAAGATGTTCCATTCGATGAGGTCGACGTTGAGTCCGTCGCGGCGGGTTTGGAGTTTGTTGCGGATGCCGTGGCGGAGGACGTTGAGGCGGCCGATGGAGTCGAGGGAGTTGTAGGCACCGAACTGGAGAGGTTGGGCGCGGGTGGAGGGGAGGCGGTTGTCGAAGCCGGCGAAGTTTTGGAAGTCTTTGCCCCAGGGGTCGGGGGTGTAGGAGTATTCGAGGTAGGGTTCGGCGAGGTGGCGGAGGCCGTCGATGCCCCAGGCTTCGTTTTTGTAGTCGGCCCAGGTTTTGGAGATTTTGAAGGAGATTTCGACGCCGGTGTTGAGGGAGGCGCGGGCGAAGTTGCCCTGGGCTCCGGGGGTGAGGCCGGCGGGGTTGTTGGAGTAGTAGTCGTAGGCGGTGCCGCGGACGCCGACGCGGGGGGTGATGGAGAGCCAGGAGAAGTATTGGCGGGGGTAGAGGAAGTTGTGGAAGGTGTCCCAGCGATAGGCTCCGTAGGGGCGCTGGACGGGGCGGCCTTGGCGGAGGGCGATGAGGGGTTCGTCGCGGTCGAATTTGCGTTCGAGGTTGACGACGGAGGATTCGCTTTCGTAGGAGAGGGGGAGGGCGAGGAGTTGTTGGCGTTTGATTTCGAAGGAGAATTCGGGTTTGCGTTCGACGGTGTCGAAGAGGCCGTTGATTTGGACGCGGGTGAGGAGGGTGCCGGTGAAGTTGGGGTTGTAGTAGACGACGTCGGCGAAGTTGTCGGGCTGGATGTCACGTTCGAAGTCGCCGATGAAGAAGTCTTCATCGACGTGGCGGTCGGAGAGGATGTTGAAGTCGGCGGTGGAGGTGAAGTCTTCGGAGAGGTCGAGGCGATGGCGGTAGGTGTAGCGGTAGCGGGAGCGGTCGGGGGCGACGGGTCGGGTGAGGGGGTTGACGCCGATTTGGGTGCCTTCGTCGCCGATGTTGAAGGTTTTGAAGTCGATGCGGTTGTTGGGGGAGGGTTCGTATTGGAGGAGGGCGCCGCCGCCGAAGCCGCGTCGGGTGTAGTAGGCGCCGTAGACGCCGATGTCGAGGGCGGGGTTGTAGGCCCAGTTGTAGCCGGGGATGACGTAGATGCCGAGGCGGCTGACGGAGCCGACATCGAGGTTGAGAGAGCCTTTTTCTTCTTTGAGCGATTGGCTGATGTAGGGGAACCAGAAGACGGGGATGTTGCCGAGTTTGAGGACGACGTTTTTGAGGACGACGCGGTCGTCGGGGTAGATTTCGATGGTGTTGGCTTGGACGCGGTAGGCGGGGGTTTCGAGGTTGTCGGTGGTGATGTAGCCTTGGTTGACGCGGAACATGCCTGCTTGAGGGGAGTCGATCGATTCGCCGGCGGCGAAGATGCGGTCTTCCATGGTGCGGAAGCCTTGGGAGGTGACGCGTCCGTCGGCGAGGTTGTAGGTGAGGAATTCGCCGCGATAGACTTTGCCTCGGGCGAAGATGCGGACGTTGCCGTGGGCGGAGACTTCGCGGGTGGCTTGGTCGTAGGTGGCTTGGTCGGCGTAGATGACGTCGCGGCCGTAGCGGATGATGACGTTGCCTTCGGCGGTGGCGATGCCGTCGAGGTAGGTGTTGGAGTCGGCGGTAATTTCGATAGGGGTGGCGGAGGACGGGTCTTGAGCGGACACGGTCCAGACAAGCCCGGCGAGAACCGCGCCGACGAGTGATCCCCGGATTTTCAAACGAAAAGGTGTAATACCATTGCCAACTTGTTGCTGCCAACCAGAAAGCGTGGGGCGGAGGCTTGGGGATGGGAGGGGGAAGGGGTCA
>JBDNCR010000129.1:0-5645 GCA_046719555.1 Verrucomicrobiia bacterium
CACCGCTTCATCCTCATTGCCTTCTTTAAAGGCCACCGCAGCCAGAGCATAATAACGAAGGGGCGTTGATGGGGAAAGAGGGAACGCCCGGGCCGCCTTCTTGGCTGCCTCCGGATTGCCTCCCATCAAATCGCAGAGGAAAACCTTGAATTCGCCCAGGTCATTGCTCCCGTTCTTCTCCAAGAACCGCTGAAAACGCTTCCGCGCCTCGGCGTAATCCTTCCGTAAAAACGCCACTTCCCCCAAATTGAACAGAGCCAAATTCATTCCTGGATCAATCTCGAGCGTCTTGCGGAACATCGCCTCGGCCTGATCAAAATCCTGTTTCCGGGTCAGAATCGCCCCGCGCAGATTGAACCCGTGGGCCACGTTCGGCTCAATCTGATCCGCTTCATCCAAACGCTTCAAAGCCTCGTCAAGGTTGCCATTCGCAAAAGCCTGAGCCGCCTGTTGATACTTTTCCTGGTAGGCTGGGCTCGGAACCTTTTCCTGGCCCGGGGCCTCACCGCAAAGAATCCAACCCAACGCGCAAATCGCCGCCAAAACCCGATTCATCCCCTTAGTAGAGGCGAGCTCCGGGCCCTTGGAAAGATTTAACTTTTTCTGGCTCCCGCCTCCCGCCATCCTCCCGAACACCATGCTCCACCCGACGGCCCTCGCGATCGCCCTCCTTCTCGTCGTCGCTCCAGTCTCGGGTGCCACCGCGGCCCCTTCTCTTCAAGACATCCTTCTCGACCTCTCCGCAGGCCGGGCTGAATCTGCCCTGGCCAAAGCCGAGTCCCGGGTCGCCGCACAACCCTCCGAGGCCAAAGCCCATGAAGCTCTAGGGCGCGCCCTCTACGCCTTGGGACGTTACGATCAGGCGGTCGAAGCCTTCTTCAAGGCCCTCGAACTCGATCCCACCCTTCATTCCGTCCATTTCCACCTCGGCGAAGCCGCCTTTGCCCAGCGGTATTGGCCCGAAGCCATCGAGTTCTACCAAGTTCATGCCGCCAAAACCAAAGGGGCACCGCGCACGATTCTCAAACTGGTGTATTGTCACATCGCCAATGGAAATCTTAACGAAGCTGGCCAATGGCTTGCCAAACTCGACCCCTTCGACGACTCCTTCCCCGGCTATTACTTCGGCAAAGCCGCCTTTGCCCACGCCATGGGAAAAAAAGATGAACCCGCCAAACTCATCCAACAAGCCCGCACCCTCTACGGCAACTCTGCGGCCAACGAGTTCGAGGTTGAAATGCTCCACATCCTGAAAAAAGACGTCCACCCCTCCAAGGACCCTGCCCGCCCCAAAAACACCGCCCAGCCCTAAGCCCCCGAGGAGAAATCTATGCCCCAATCCACCGCTGTTCTCCACCTCGACGGGCGCGAACTGCCCCTCCCCACCCTCATCGGAACCGAAGGCGAACGCGCCCTCGACATCCGTCGGCTCCGGGACCAAACCGGCTACATCTGTTACGACGACGGTTACGGCAACACCGGCTCTTGCGAAAGTGCCATCACCTTCATTGACGGAGACAAAGGCATCCTCCGGTATCGGGGCTATCCCATCGAACAATTGGCCGAACACTCCAACTTCCTTGAGGTCGCCTTCCTCCTCATCCACGGCGAACTCCCCTCCCCGTCCCAGCTCCACCGTTTTCGGAAGTTAGTCCTCGGCAACGCCGCCATCCAGCAATCGATGCTCCACCATTTCAGTGGATTTCCCAACTCCAGCCATCCCATGGCCATGCTCTCCGCCATGGTCAACTCCCTCGGCTGCTTCCACCCGCAACTGGCCAGCAACGATCGAGCCCGCGAGCTCGCCCACTTCGAAGAAGCCGCCTGCATCCTCCTCTCCAAAGTCCGCACCCTCGCCGCCATGTCCTACCGCATGAAGCGGGACAAACCCTTCATTCACCCCAAGTCCAACGTCTCCTACTGCTCCAATTTCCTCCACATGATGTTCTCCGAACCCTACGCCGAGTACATCGCCCGCGAAGAGGTCGACCGCGCCCTCAATCTCATTCTCCTGCTTCACGCCGATCACGAACAAAACTGCTCCACCTCCACCGTCCGCATGGTCGCCTCCGGCGGCGCCAACCTGTTCGCCTCCACCGCCGCCGGGATCTGTGCCCTCTGGGGCCCCGCCCACGGCGGTGCCAACCAGGCCGTTCTTGAGATGCTCCAAACCATTCACGACGAAGGCGACGACGGCACCAAATTCATCGAAGCGGCCAAATCCGGCGACAAACAAAAACGGCTCATGGGCTTTGGCCATCGCGTCTACAAAAACTACGATCCCCGCGCCAAAATCCTCAAAAAACAATGTGAGGAAGTGCTCCACGCCCTCGGTCTGAACGATCCTCTCCTCGACATCGCCCTTCGCCTCGAAGAAGCCGCCCTCCGGGACGACTATTTCCTCTCCCGCAAACTCTACCCCAACGTCGATTTCTACAGCGGCATCATCATGCGCGCCATCGGCATTCCCGTGGACATGTTCACCGTGATGTTTGCCATCGGGCGGATGCCCGGCTGGCTCGCTCACTGGAAAGAACTGGCCGAATCCAAATCCCCCATTCACCGCCCGCGCCAAATCTACACAGGCCGTCCGATCCGCGACTTTGTCCCGGTCGACCAACGCCCGGAACCCTAACCCCAACCCCGGAGTTTTCCGGATTCCTTACGCCGCAGTTGCACCCGACCATCCAACCCGTAGGCTCCATTCCCCATGGAATTGTCGGACCCGCAACAAAAACCGATCGACTCCCATGCGGAGTTGACGGGGCTCGAACCCGCAACCCCCGCCGTGACAGGGCGGTGCTCTGACCAATTGAGCTACAACTCCTCCCGTTTGGGGAAAGAAGGGTATAGGTCGCCACCCGCCAACACGCAAGTGTTTTATCAATGCCAACGCTGTGGCAACTGTTGTCGTTGGCCCGGATTTGTCATCCTCACCGAGCCCGACGCCCGGGCCCTGGCCCACGGACTCGGGCTCTCCCCCGAAACCTTCGCCAACCAATTCTGCGACCTCCACCCCAGCCGAACCCGGCTCGTGCTCAAAACCCGTCCAGGAGGCGAATGCATTTTCCTCGAAGGCCTCAACCATTGCCGGGTTCAACCATTCAAACCCAGCCAATGTCGTGGCTTCCCCAATCGCTGGCGATTTGAAGGCTGGCGCGAACGGTGTGAAGCCCTGGAATCCCCTTTTCCTCCATGAGACGCGACTACGACTTCCTGGTCCTTGGCTCCGGCCTGGCGGGACTCAGTTTTGCCTTAAAAGCCGCAGCCCACGGAAAGGTGGCCGTTCTAACCAAAAAACATCGGGCGGAATCTAACACCAACTATGCCCAAGGCGGCATCGCCTGCGTCACCTCCAAGGAAGACTCGTTTGAACTCCACGTCCGCGACACCCTCGATGCCGGAGCCGGACTCTGTCACGAAGATGTGGTCCGAGGCATTGTCGCCGAGGGCCCCGAGCGCATCCGCGAACTCATCGACCTCGGCATCCGCTTCACCGAACGCCAAGCCCCGTTCTCCGGTGAGTTGGACCTCGGCAAAGAAGGCGGCCACTCCAAACGGCGCATCCTCCACGTCAAAGACATGACCGGGCGCACCATCGAGCAAGCCATGCTTAACGCCGTCGCTCAACATCCCGCCATCGATGTCTTCGAAGACTACTTCGCCATCGATCTCATCACTTCCACCAAACTTGGCCTGCCCGGCCCCGCCCGTGTCCTCGGCACCTACGCCCTCGACTCCTGTTCCGGCCAAGTCTTCACCTTCGCCGCCCCCGTGCTCCTTCTGGCTACCGGGGGATGCGGCAAATGCTATCGTTACACCACCAACCCCTCCATAGCCACCGGCGACGGCGTCGCCATGGCCTACCGCGCTGGCGTTCCCATCGCCAACATGGAATTCATCCAATTCCACCCCACCTGCCTCTATCATCCCAAGGCCAACTCCTTCCTCATCAGTGAAGCCCTCCGTGGGGAAGGCGCCGTCCTGATCAACCGCGACGGACGGGAATTCGCGCCCGATCACGATCCCCGCGGTTCGCTCGCCCCACGCGACATTGTCGCCCGAGCCATCGACAGCGAAATGAAAGCCACCGGGGCCGACTGCGTCTACCTCGACATCACTCACAAAAGCCGCGAGTTCCTTGAGGAACGGTTCCCCACCATCTATCAACGTTGCCTGGAACTCGGCATCGACCCAGCCACCGACCCCATCCCCGTCGTTCCCGCCGCCCACTACCAATGCGGCGGCGTCCTCACCAAACCCGACGGCAGCACCTCCCTTCACGGACTCTTTGCCGCCGGGGAAGTCGCCTGCACCGGCCTTCACGGAGCCAACCGCCTGGCCAGCAACTCCCTTCTCGAAGCGGTCGTCATCGCCCACCGCGCCGCGTTGGCCGCCCGGGAGGTGGCCACCGCCGCCAGTCCCATCCCCAATCTCCCCCCCTGGGAAGAGGGAGACGCCACCGATCCCGACGAACTTGTCGTCCTCATTCACACCTGGCGCGAACTCCGCTACCTCATGTGGGACTACGTCGGCATCGTCCGATCCGACAAACGACTCCGACGCGCCCGCGCCCGCCTTCAGGCCTTGCAGCAGGAAATCCAGGAATACTACTGGGATTTCAAAGTCACCGGGGATCTCCTCGAACTCCGCAATCTCGCCCTCGTCGCCAGCCTCGTCGTCGAATGTGCCCTCGCCCGCAAAGAAAGCCGCGGCCTGCATTGGACCCTCGATTACCCGGAAACGCTGCCCGAACCCCTCGACACCATCATCTCCGCAGAAAACGATGCCTGATGATCCCTCTTCCCCACCCCCTGACCTTCCCTGCCGCCTCGTCAAATCCACGCCCCTTGAGTTCTCCTCTCCCCATCGGTTAACTTCATCCCAACATGCCTCCCCCCAATCCCCTCAACCTTCGCCGCGCTGCGGAACGGGGCCAAACCCGCCTCGACTGGCTCCAGAGCGAGCACAGCTTCAGCTTCGCCAATTACCATGACCCCCAACACCGAGGGTTTCGCAGCCTTCGCGTCATCAATCAGGACCGGGTGGCTCCGGGAGGCGGATTCCCCACCCACCCCCACCGCAACATGGAAATCTTCAGCTATGTCATCGACGGCGTTCTCGCCCATCAGGACAGCCTGGGCCATCGACGCGAACTTGCGCCCGGTCAAATCCAACTCATGAGCGCCGGCTCCGGCATCCTTCACTCCGAGTTCAATCCTTCTTCCACCCAATCCCTCCATTTCCTTCAAATCTGGATCAAGCCCCAAACCCTCGACCTCCCCCCCGCCTACACCGAGTGGCAACCCCGTCCTGAACACGCGGACCAAGCCAAGGTCCTGGTCATCTCCCCGGATGGCCGCGATCAATCGGCCACCATCCGCCAAGATGCCAACATCTACCGACTGCGCCTCCAAACCCGCCAATCCGTCACCCACCTTCTTGCTCCCGACCGGGGCGCCTGGTTGCAGCTAATCTCCGGAACCCTCATGGTCGGAGGAACCCGCCTTGGACCTGGCGATGCGGTAAGCACAGAAAACGCCGGGAATCTCCTCATCGAGGCCGAACAACCGTCCGAAGCCCTCCTCTTCGACCTCGGCGAACGATCCTAGGCCGGTGCCCTCCAGCCATCGGACAGATCGACC
>JBDNCR010000013.1:0-11993 GCA_046719555.1 Verrucomicrobiia bacterium
AAGTCCAAGGCGACTCCTTCGACCAAATCCTCAAAGCTGCCGCCGAGTTCGAACGTCGCCTCCTCGAACTCCCCGGCGTCTTCAACGTCGGCAACAACTTCGCCGAAGGTAAAGTCGAACACCACATCCGCCTCGACGAGGCCAAAGCAGCAGCAGCCGGCGTCGACGTCGCTGCCGCCGGCCAAGCCATCCAAGCCGCCTTCCAAGGCATTCCCGCCTCCCAGATGCGCTGGGGAAACGACGAAGTCGTTGTCCGCGTCAAAATGGCCGAGAGCCTCCGCGGAGATCCCGACCGCCTCCGCGCATTCAACCTCACCAACGCCCAAGGCGAAACTGTTCCCCTTGCTTCCATCGCCTCCATCGAAAAAACCGGCGGCATCGCCCGCATCACCCGACGCAATCAAGACCGGGTCATCACCGTCTCCGCCGATATCCGCCAGAACCTCACCACCTCGGTCGCCGTCAACCAACAAGTCAAAACCTGGATCCCCGAAGTCACTGCCCAGTTCCCCGGACTCCGCGTCGCTCTGACCGGCGAAAACGAAGACACCGAAAAATCCGTCGAATCCATGAAAATCGCTGCCCTCGTCGCCTTCCTCTTGATCTACGTCATCCTCGCTTTCATCTTCAACTCCTTCATCCAACCTGTCGTTATCATGACCGTCATCCCCTTCGGGATCGTTGGCGTCATTCTCGGCCTTCTCTTCACCAACCAACCCCTCGGCCTCATGTCCGTCATGGGCACCATCGCCCTGTCCGGCATCGTGGTTAACAATTCCGTCGTCTTTATCGACTTCATGAACAACTACCGCCGCCGCCACACCCCTCTCGCGGTGGACGAAGTCGCTCACTCCGTTCACAAAGTCGGCTGGCGCCTCCGCTGGCACTCCATCATGACCTCCGGTCGAGATCGATTCCGTCCCATCCTCCTCACCACCGCCACCACCGTCGGCGGCCTCTGGTCCCTCGCCACCACCACCTCTGGTCAGGAACAATTCCTCGCCCCCATGGCCCAGGCCATCGTCTTCGGACTCATCTTCGCCACCACCATCACCATGCTCCTGATCCCCTGCCTCTATGCCATCCTTGACGACCTCTCCCACCTCCCCTCCCGCCTCCCCGCTAAGGCAGCTTCTTCCCCTCCGCCAAAGCCAACAACCGGTACCAATCTTCCCGTCCCAAGGCCCCCTCCAGTGCCCTCACACTTCGCGCAATCCGCGCCGGGTTCGTCGTCCCCACAATCGGGATAATTCGCGCCGGATGCGCCAACAACCACGCCAAAGCCACCTCACTCCGCTCCCAACCCATCGTCCGCCCCACCGCATCCAATCCCCGCTGCAACCCCGCCATCAACTCATCCTCCGCCGACACCTCCCTCTCCCCCAAAGCCCCACGCGCCACCGGACTCCACGCCAAGGGCGCCATCTTCCGCTCCAAACACTGATCCAGCGTCCCGTCCGTCAACGGCCCTCGATGCAATAAACTGATCTCGACCTGATTGGATACCAACGGAAAATCCAACGCCGCCTGAACCGCCGCCACCAGCGACGGTCGAAAATTTGACACCCCGAAATACCGAACCTTCCCTGCATCCCGCAACTCTTGAAACGCACAGGCAATCTCCACCGGATTGGCCAAATAATCGGGACGGTGCAGTTGATACAAATCAATCCGATCCACCTTCAACCGGGCCAACGACCCTTCACACGACCGCACAATATGTTCATGGGAAAAATCCCACCGATGCACCGATCCCGGCTCCGGATCATCGGCAAAGCGGATCCCACATTTCGTCGCAATCACCAGCCGCTCTCGCAACCCCGGATTCGCCTCCAGAAACTCCCCGAAAACCGCTTCACACTCCGTCCGTCCGTAAATATCGGCGTGATCAAAAAACGTGTAGCCCGCCTCAAGCGCCGCCTCCAACACCCGGAAAGCCCGGGCCCGCACCTCCTTTTCCCCTGTTCCAGCCTCCTTCGGGCCCACCAACCGCATGCAGCCAAAACACAAAGCGGAAACTACCAAATCCGAATGAGGCAACGTGCGAGTCAACATCACCTCGGCAGACTACGACAAACTCGCCGCAAGATCACTCCATTTTGCTCTCGCCTTCACTTCTCCAAGCGTTACCTTTGCAATTTTATGTCAAACGTTAAACGAGCCCTGCTCCTCGCCGGAGGTTGGCAGGGACATCAGCCCGAGGCCGTTGCCCGCCTCTTCTCCCAAGCCCTCGCCCAACAAGGCTTTCACACCCAAATTGAAACATCCCTCGATATCCTCGACGACCTTCAAACCCTCGCCTCCCTCCACGTCCTCATTCCCTGCTGGACCATGGGCACCCTCTCCGCCCCCAAGACCGCCAACCTCACCACCGCCGTCCGCAACGGCCTCGGTCTCGCCGGTTGTCACGGCGGAATGGGCGACGCCTTTCGTGGCAATACCGACTATGAGTGGATGGTCGGCGGCCATTTCGTCGGTCATCCTCACGTGGGTGACTATACCATCCATTGCCGCCGCCCTGACCACCCCGCCATGCGCTCGTTTCCCCGCCAGCTCCCCTACCGTTCCGAGCAATACTACATGCTCGTTGATCCAGGCAACGACATCCTCGCCGACACCGAATACACCCACGAACAACGGACCTGCTCCATGCCCGTCGTTTGGACCAAAACCTGGGGACAAGGCCGCGTCTTTTACTCTGCCCTCGGCCACGCCGTTGAAGAATTCTCCGATTACCCCGAGGTCCTCGACCTGATGGTCAACGGCATCACCTGGGCTTGCCGGACTACTTAACCTCCCGATTTATGAAACAAAAAAAAGCCGCTCCCCACTTCCAAAAACCCTCTGAAATCCGTGCCGCTGTCGTCGGTTACGGCGGAGCCTTTAACATGGGCCGCGCCCACCTTGAACAAATGAAGAGCGCCGGCATGACTCCCACCGCCGTGGTCGAAGTCGATCCCGCCCGCCTCGCGGTAGCCACCACCGATTTTCCCGGCATCGAAACCTACAGCTCGATCGATGAACTCCTGAAAAACTCCACCGCCAACCTCGTCACCATCATCACCCCTCACAACAGCCACGCCCCGCTCGCCCTCAAGGTTCTCCGCGCCGGCCGCCACGTCGTCTGTGAAAAACCCCTGGCCCTCACCACCGCCGAAGTCGACGCCATGATCGCCGCGGCCTCCAAAAACCGCGTCATGCTCTCCACCTACCACAACCGCCACTGGGACGGACGGATCCTCCTGGCCCGTGACCTCATCCAAAAACGGAAAGCCATCGGTGACATCATCCGCATCGAATGTCACATGGGCTCTCGCAACCACCCCGGAGATTGGTGGCGCACCAGCCGAACCATCTCCGGCGGCATCCTCTACGACTGGGGCGTTCACCTCCTCGAATACTCCCTCCAACTCATCTCCTCCCCCATCACCGAAGTCTCCGGCTTTGCTCACAACGGTTACTGGGCCTCCAAAACTCGCTGGAAAAACGACACCAACGAAGACGAAGCCTGCGCCATCGTCCGCTTTCAATCCGGTCAATGGCTCGACCTCAAGATCACCAACCTCGACTCCAACCCCAAACCGGCCTGGGTCGAAGTCACCGGCACCGAAGGCTCCCTTCTCATCGACGGCGACCACCTCACCCTCATCCAACACAGCGGCGACACCTCGGTGACCACCCGCTACAAAAATCCGCCCGACGAAGGTCACCGTTACTATCTCAACATCCGCGACCACCTGGTCAAAGGCGCCCCCCTGGTCATCACCGCTGAATGGTCCCGCCGCCCCATCCACATCCTCGATCTCGCCGTCCAAAGCGCCAAAAAAGGCCGCGCCCTTCCCGCAAAATACGCCTAACCGTTCGCCTTGTTCTTCCCCCCACTTTGACCCTTCCGGCCATTGCCCCGTGCAGACCCCGGTGCTTCAATCTTGCCCGTGAAGCCCTCTGCCCTCGCATCCGCCCTCCTTCTACTCGCCGCACCTGCCCTCGCCGAAACCCTCCCTTGGTCCACCACCTTCAAGGGTGAACCCCGCTTCCATTCCCTCCTTCGCCAGGCCTATGCCCAAAACTGGGCGAACCTTCCCATCGGCGACCGCACCACCGCTGTCGGTCTGGCCCTCGTCGGAACCCCTTACGGCAATTGGACCCTCGAAATCCATGACCGCATCGAGGCTCCCTCCGTCAACTTTCTTGAAATGGACTGCTGGACCTTCTTTGAAATCGCCCTCGGTTTCGCCCGCATGCTCGCCGACCCCCGCGACCAGCACACCCCGCAGCGCCTCCTTCACTACATCGAACTCGACCGCTATCGAGGTGGTCGCTGCGACGGCACCTACCTCTCCCGCCTCCACTTTCTGGAAGAATGGGCCGCTGACAATGAAGCCCGTGGCCTGGTCAAAAACATCACCCGCGACCTCGGAGGCATCCGCATGCCACGCCGAGAAATCACCACCATGAGCGGCCCCTGGCGCTCCTACCGCTACCTCCGCGCCAACCCGAACCTCGTCCCCAAAATCCGGGCCATGGAATCCCGCGTCTCGGATCTCCCCGTCTTCTATATCCCCAAAGCCCGGGTCCCCGCGATCGAGCCCCGCCTCCGCAATGGCGACATCATCTCCATTACAACCTCATGGCACGGCTGCTACTCCTCCCACGTCGGCCTCGCCTATCGCGATCCCCAAGGTGTCCTCCGCTTCCTTCACGCCACCTCCTCCCGTTCCAAAGGACGCGCCGTCATCCTCGATGCCCGCCTGGCCGATTACCTCAACGCCCACACCAAACACACCGGCATTTTCGTTGCCCGCCCCTTGCGATAACCCGGAGCCAACCTCCGAGCCTTGCCCGCTCTGCCACAAGGAAATCGTCAGGAATAATTAGTCAATCTAATTTTCTCGACTTTTTCGCCCGATTACTTTACAAAGTTAACCACAATTTCTTACCCCTTATGCCCCTCGCCCCCGCCTCCCCCGCCTCCATTCTCCAAGCCCTAATTGAACTCCATGAGGCCGAAGCCGCTGCCGCTCACCTCAAACGCCTCTCCCCCAAAGCCCGCGACCGCATCAACGCAGCCCGCGCCCTCATTCCCCTTCCCATCCTCGGCCACCACGACCGCATGCGTGCCCGCGGTCGCAAAAGCGTCGCCGCCGTCCGCCACGGCGTCTGCACCGCCTGTCACATCGCCCTCTCCGGGGGTGCCTGGAACCAACTCAAAAAATCGACCGACCTCGCCCTCTGCGAAAACTGTGGCAGCTACATCTATTACGCCGAGGACCCGGCCCCGCCACCCGAACCGCTCTCCACTACCCCAACCAAACTCCCATCGCGACGGCTCCAACCTCCCCGCTCCTCCTCCCGTCAACCGACGCGCCCCAAAACCGGCGGTCGTCTTGGCAAACGCTAAGCACGCCCACCCTTTCGCACACTTCAGCCTCGCCTCTGGTCCCGCTCTCAATCGTCCATCTCGACTCGCCAGACCTGGCACAGATCCTGGGGAAATTCGCCCAAAAACCGGGACGGTTTTTGCCAAACATCACCCCCAGCTCCCCCCATCCGCAGCTTCGGATAAACCAAGTAAAGCTCGTCTTGGGCCCGAGTCGCCGCCACATAAAACAATCGGCGCTCCTCCTCCTCACCCTCCTCCGACTCGATCGAACGCGATGACGGAAACAGCCCGTCGCACAGCATAATCACAAACACCACCTTCCACTCCAAGCCCTTCGCCTGATGGATCGTGCTCAACTTCAAAGCCTCTCCATCCCGCACCCCTTCTGAAACCCCTTCCCCATCCCCGTCCAACGCGGTCATTAACGAAAGTTCCGACAAAAACGTCACGGCATCCTCGAATCCGGAGGCAAACCCAATCATCCCGCGCACATCCTCGATCCGATTCCGTGCATTCGCGTAGCTCGCCTTCAGTTCCTCCTCGTAAATCGCATCCACAATCAGCTGCAACTGCGCCCCAGGTCCCTGCTTCCCCATCAAATCCACCACCTGCCGGTGGGTCTCACCCCACTGTTGCCAGGCAACCGCCGCCTTCTCCGGAACCTTCACCCGCTCCCACGGCGTTCCCTCCAGACGCGCCTCCCACATCCGTTTCGCCGTCGCCGCCCCCACCCCGGGCAACCGGAGCGCGGTTCGTTTGAAGGCCAATTCATCCTGCTCATGAATCGCATACTTCAGATAAGCCAGCAGATCCTTGATATGGGCCTGCTCAAAAAATCGGGCTCCCGACGTAATCTGAAATGGAATGTTCCTCCTGGTCAGCTCCATCTGCAATTCCATGCAGTGAAAATGCGCCCGATACAGCACCGCCATCTCCGAAAGCTCCACCCCCTCCTCGCGCAACTCCAACGCGCGCTGCGCCACAAACATCGCCTGCTGCCTCACATCTCCCACCGGAATCACCACCGGCTTCATCGCTCCTTGCCGCGCCGCTCGCAACTGTTTGGAAAATTGCTGCTGATTATTCGCGATCGACGCATTCGCAAGATTCAGAATTCCCGGCACCGAACGGTAATTCGTCTCAATCCGAATCACCTCGGTCCCCGGATGACGTTCCGGAAACCTCATGATGTTGGCGAAGTTCGCCCCGCGCCATGAATAAATACTCTGGGCATCATCCCCCACCACCATCACCTGATGATGCCGCTCCGCCAACAAATCAATCAAATCGCTCTGAACCCGGTTGGTGTCCTGATATTCATCCACCAAAATATGCTGAAATTTCTCCTGATACCGCGCACCGAGCTCCGGATGCTCCCGCAACAAGCGCAACGGCAACACCAAAAGATCATCATAATCCACCACCCGACTCGTCCGCTTCCTCTCCGTATAAACCTCCCGCACCCGCATCATCCCCTCCAACAGCTCCTCAAAATACGGAAACTGTGCCCGCACCACCTCCTCCAACGTCCGCGCCGTATTCGCCGCCAACCCGAACATCTCCACCAAAACCTCCGGTTTCGGAAACCGCTTATCCTTCGGATCCATCCCCGCCTCCGGCATCGACGCAGCCATCATCGTTCGCGCATCTTCCCGGTCCAGAATCGTAAACCCCTCCTCCAAACCGGCCTCCCGCGCATGACGCCGCAACAACCGATGACCCACATGATGAAACGTCCCGCCCCACAACCCCGACACATCATGCGGAATCAAATCCTTCACCCGATTCAGCATCTCCTTCGCCGCCTTATTCGTAAACGTCAGCAACAAAATCCGCTCCGCCGGCACCCCTGACTCCAACAAATACGCCACCCGATAAGTCAGCGTCCGCGTCTTCCCACTCCCCGCTCCCGCAATCACCAACATCGGCCCGGGCTCCGCCGTCACCGCAGCAAATTGCTCCGCATTCAACGACCCCGCGTAATCCAAATGAAAATTCGGCGGAACCCGCTCCGCCCTCTTCAACCTGTAATCAAACGACATTCCGCAATCCCCGTCCGACCTTCATACAACGCCTTGCCCAAAATCGCCCCATGTAACTTCGGCACCGCTGCCAATCGCCGAATATCCTCCGTGCTCGACACCCCGCCCGACGCAATCACATCCACTCCCACCGCCGCCACCATCTCCTCCATCGCACGCACATTCGGTCCCTGCAACATGCCATCGGTTGAAATATCCGTATACACAATCGTCTTCACCCCCTCCTCCTCCATCCGCCGCGCCAACTCCAGCGCGTCCACCCGCGACGTCTCCGTCCAGCCCCGGGTCGACACCTTGCCATCCTTCGCATCAATCCCCACGACCACCCGTTCCCCCCCAAACGCCCGCACCACCTCCCCAACAAAACCAGGCTCCTCACAAGCCCGACTCCCCAAAATAACCCGCGCCACCCCCACCGCCAACGCCCGCTCCGCTGCCTCCAACGAGCGAATCCCCCCGCCCATCTGCACCGGAATTGAAACCCGCCCCACCATCTCCGCCACCACCTTCAAATTCACTGGCTCCCCGGTAAAGGCCGCATCCAGATCCACCACATGCAACCACTCCGCACCCTCCCGCTCCCACCGTTCGGCCATCCCCGCCGGATCGTCACTATAAACCGTCTTCCGGTCTGCTCGACCCTGCTCAAGCCGAACCACCTGTCCCCCCATCACATCAATCGCTGGATACAATCTCATGAGCCGAAGCCCCGCACCCTACCTGCCAAGCCCCTGAAACGCAACCGCCTCCGCATCCTCGATTCCCCGCTGTAAATCCCATGGCGCTGCCCACCGTTTCGAGGTTTAATTAAACTCTAACCTGTGAGCCTGATCCCTCCATGCCCTCCCCGCCGCCGCTCGCCCCAAGGCTTCACCCTCATCGAAGTCATTGTCTCCATCTCCGTTCTCGTCATCGTCTCCTCCTCAGTCTTTCTCATCATGCGCACGGCCCTTGAAGCCAGCACCGCCCTCGAATCAACCCAACTCGAGTTCCAACGTCAGGAAACCCTCCGCCGCGTTCTCGACCGCATGTTCCGCGAACTCCCCGCCACGGTTCGACTCACCGCCCTTGCCCGCGAAGGCGACGCCGGTGCCACCCAAATTGAACTCGCCCCGTTCGACCCTCTCGAACCCTGGCGCCCCACCCGCGATCCCCTCAAAGAAGCTGCCCTCACCCTCCAGGAACAAGCCAACAGCCTCTACACCTTCGGCGTCCGCCTCCGTGACCCCGAACTGCGCGCCTTCACCGCCTCCCCAGCCGAAGGCACCGAATTCTTTCCCCTCATGCGCGACGTCCGCCTTGTCACCTGGCGTTTCTTCTCCGCCGACACCCAAGAATGGCTGGCCTCCTGGACCTCCGCCGCCACCCGCCCCGCCCTGATCGAATTCACCTGGCAGCCAGGCGATGGCACCCCGCCTCAACGATGGATCTTCCGCGTCGCCCCCGCCCAAGCGGTCCCGGAAACCGAATCATGATCCCTTCCCACCCATCCCGCGGAGCCGCACTCCTCCTGGTCCTCGGCGCTGTTGCCATCCTCTCCCTGGCCGTCGCCAGCATGGTTGGCCTGGTCATCTGGGAACAAGAAGAAGCCATCCGTCAAAGCGGCTACCTTCAAGCTCGGGCCCGGGCCGAAGCTGGCATCGCTGTCGGCATGCACCCGGCCCTGACCGAAAAATGGGATCCGCTCCTCCATCAAACCTTCGACGACGGCTCGAGCTTTCACGTCCAACTTAGCTCCGACAATGGTCGCCTCGCCATCAACGCCCTCCTCCAACAGGGCCAGGAAATCATCCTCGAACGCCTCTTCCAATCCTGGGGCCTCGACGAACGATCCACTCGCCGCCTCATCGATCATCTGGCAGACTGGATCGATGCCGATTCCCTGCGCAGACTCAATGGTGGTGAGCGCGAAGCCTACGAGGCCCTCGGATTCCGCAATATGCCCCTCAACCGCCCGTTTCGAACCCTCCAGGAAATGTCCTGGGTTCTCGGCATGGAGCAAATCGAACAGCGGCAACCCAACTGGCGCGACTACTTCACCACCTGGGGCGACGGGAAACTCAACCCCAATGAAGCCCCCTTTGACCTCCTCAAAGTCCTTCTCGACCTCAATGAATCCGATCGCGACCGCCTCCAAGCCTTCCGCGACGGCCCCGACCAAACACCCAACACCGAAGACGACGGCACCTTCACCGACCTCCAAGAAGTTCGCCGTTTCTTCGCCATCCCCGGTCCTGCCTTCGAACCCCTCGAACCTTTCCTCACCCTCCAGCCTGCCCTCCGCCGGGTCGTCGCGACCGGAACCAGTGGCCGCTCCACCTGCCGCATCACCGTCGTCGGCAACCCTGAAACCGGCCCCGCAGCTTGGAGACTCTGGGAAGAACGATGAAACGCCCGCGTAACTCACCCTCCGCCGCCAAGGCCCGTCACCTGGCCCTCCCCGGCTTCGAGACCTGGGAACGCTGGGCCCTCGAAGAAGGAAGCCCTCCCGTCCTCCAATCCTCAGGTTCCCTCGCCGAAATCTGCGCCCAACCAATCGACTGGCTCGGTCTCCCTCACCACGAAGTCCTCCTCTCCCCACTCCTCCTCAAATCAAGCGATCCCGAACTCTTCCCCTCCGTGGTCGATCTCCACTGGGAACGTCAAGGTCTCCCCTCCCTCACCGGCTCAAAACAAGCCGGCGGCCACCTCCCCCTGACCACCACCGAAGACCAATCCCGCCTCGTCGCCTTCCGCACCGCCGTCGACGAACCCGAAACCTACGCCCATCCCACCATCCGCCGCACCGCCCCGGCCGCCTGGATGCGCGCCTGGCCCCCCTCCCGTCTCCTCCTCAGTCGCGAACTCGGCCGCACTTTCCTCCTCATCACGTCTCCCGAAGCCCGCGTCCTTTACCAAAGCCCCCTGTTCGGCAACCGCCCCGGCTCGGCCTCCCTCGCCCAACTGCGCGCCGTGCTCCAGCGGCTCAGCGACGAAGGCTGGCTCGACGGCTTGACCGGAATCGATGTCCTCATCCCCCTCACCCCACCGGAACTCGCTGCCCTTCACGACGCCACCGGCCTTCCCGTTCAAAACGCCTCCATCCCTCCACCCGTCCTTCCCCCTGAACCTGCCGCCGTCACGCTCCCCGCCCTCAGTGCCCTCCACCAAGCCGCGCAACGCCGCGCCCTGCTCCAAAAGACCCTCCTCGCCGCCGGTCTCCTCTTCATCCTGCTGCTCCTCGCCGCCGCCACCCACGCCATCGTCCTCTCCACCCACCTCGCTTCCGAAGAATCCTGGCTCGCCCAACACCAAGGTGAAGTCGCCCGGCTCCAGGACATCGCCCGAACCTGGGCCCAAGTCGAAGACGCCATCGAACCCGACCGCTTCGTCCTCGAAGCCTTCTACCGAGTCACCCAAGCCATGCCGACCGGCTCCGTCCGGCTCATCCGATTCGAGGCCAAAGACGGCAAACTCGTCATCCGTGGCGAAGCCCAAAACACCCAGGCCGCCTTCAGCTTCCTCTCCCAGCTCCAACAAAGCCCCGACCTCACCGGCTATCGCTGGACCATGCCAGGTCCCAACATCCAACCCAACGACCTTGCCCTCTTCCAAATCGAAGGTCTCTCCCCCTATGCGCCCCCTTCAACCCAGTGAACGTCGGCTCCTCGCCCTCTTCCTCTCCCTCCTCGTCATCACCGTCGCCTTCGTCGGCGGCTCCGAATACCTCCAGTGGACCCAAACCCAACAATCCAAACTAAACCGCCTCCGCGCCGACCGGCAAATCGCCAACGTCTGGCTCGCCCAACGCCAACTCTGGCAACAACGCGCCGACTGGCTCGCCGAAAACCTCCCCGTCTTCAACTCCCGCGAAGATGCCGTCGGCAAACTCCCCACCAACATGAAAGCCCTTGCTGAAGCCAACGGTCTCCAAGTCCTCGAACAAGGCTTCACCAACGACCAACCTGGCCAACCCGTCTCCTACGCCGGCGTCCGACTCCGGGTCACCGGCGGCCTCCCCGAAACCATCCGCTGGCTCCACGCCCTCCAACAACCCGACACCTTCAACCGCATCGACTCCATCACCATCGAACCCGGCGACCCCCCCACCACCATCCGCTGCGATATTCGTCTCATTCATTTCTTCACTCTTCGCCCCGCTTCCGGTTAACTTACGCACATGCTCGGCTCGCCTCTCCCCATCCTCACCCTCGCCACCTCCCTCATCGTGGCGTCCCTCGAGCCGTCCGCCTCCAACCCTCCCGAGTCAACCAACCCCTCCTCCGACCCACCCCTCACCCTCGCCCGCCCCTTCCCCATCGACCGCTATCAGCCCCTTCTCGAATCCAACCCCTTCACCCTCATCAAACCGGAGACCGAAACCGCCCCAAACTTTGCCCGCAATCTCTCCATCATCGGCATCATGCGCTCCGGCGGTCAAACCCTCGCCGTCCTTTTCGACTCCGAAACTCGGGCCCGAATCACCGTCCGGGAAACTCCAGACCCGGACACCGGCATCCGGATTGAATCTGCCTCCCTCTCCCCCAAAGCTGAAGACGTCACCCTCCAAATCGCCCAGGGCAACGAAC
>JBDNCR010000130.1:0-5610 GCA_046719555.1 Verrucomicrobiia bacterium
ACCCAACCCGACCGCACCCTCCGACCCTGATCGAACACGCTTGCCTCAGTTCGCATCCCCCATCATAACCTCCGGTGTGAATTTCGATGCCTACTGGGCGCAGCGTCAGAAGAAGGTTGAACAGGCCCTCGACCGCGCCATTCCCCCCGCCTCCGCCAAACCCCAAACCCTCCACCGTGCCATGCGTTACAGCCTCTTCGCCGGTGGGAAACGCCTCCGGCCCATCCTCTGCTTGGCCGCTGCCGAGACCATTTCCGGTTCCTCCACTGACGCCATTCCCTTGGCCTGCGCCGTGGAATGCATCCACACCTACTCGCTGATCCACGACGACCTCCCCTGCATGGACGATGACGATCTCCGTCGCGGAAAACCCACCTCCCACAAAGTCTTCGGCGAAGGCATCGCCGTCCTGGCCGGCGACGCGCTGCTCACCATCGCTTTTGAACTCGCCGCCTCCTGTCGGGGCTGGCCCCGTTACTCCCGAGCCGACGCCGTCATCGAACTGGCCCGAGCCTCCGGCTCCCGCCAATTGGTTGGCGGCCAAGTGGTCGATCTGGAATGCGAAGGAAAAAAAATTAGCCCCGCTGATCTCCGCTATATCCACGAACGCAAGACTGCGGCTCTCATCGCCAGCTCCATTCGACTGGGAGCCATGTCCTCGAATGCCACACCCAAAGAACTCGCGGCCCTCACCGAATTCGGCGTCTCCCTCGGTCTGGCCTTTCAGGTCATCGACGACATCCTCGACATCACCCAAACCAGCGAACAACTCGGCAAAAGTGCCGGCAAAGATCTCAAGGCGGAGAAAGCCACTTACCCGTCCATCCTCGGCATGAAAAAGGCCCAAGCCGAAGCCCAGCGCCTGACCACGAAAGCCATGTCGGCTTTAGCCCCGTTCAAAAAACGAGCCGATCACCTTCGCGCCATCGCCAACTTCCTCCTCTCCCGCCAAAACTAAAATCCACATCCTCGCCCCACCCCACCCTTTTTCAACTCCCTCGGCGCCCCACCGGATTCCAGCCCTTCGTGCCTCCCCTCGCCCTCTCCACCTCGTGTCTTTCCCGGCACCATACCTGTGGCGAAGCCATGCTGGAGCAAGCCGCCCAGCTGGGGTTTGACCGGGTCGAACTCGGACACGGCATCCCCTTCTCGCTCTGGCCCGGCGTTCGGAAAGCCCTCCGCCGTGGCATCGTCCAAGTCGTCTCTGTGCACAACTTCTGCCCCGTGCCCATCGGCTGTTCACTCTCCCCAAACGCCTACGAATTCTCCGATCCGGACCCGCGCCGCCGTGCCCGCGCCGTCACCCACACCCTCGAAACACTCGACTCCGCGGCCGAAGTCGGCGCCTCCACCGTGGTCCTTCACCTCGGCTCTCTTCCCCGACTCCTCCGCTACGACCGAATCATTCTCGACCAAATGAAGCGGGGGCGTTGGGGCTCCCGCACTTTCTGCCGTGCCAAAGTCGCTGCCTTTTCAGCCTGCACCCAAGCCTGGGCCACCACGTGGCCCCGCATTCGGGACTGCCTCCTCCAACTCGTCGAGCCCGCTCGCCAACGAACGCTCCGGCTCGGTCTTGAAAACCGAGAAGTGGCTGCCGAATTCCCTCTCGACGATTTCTGGGAAACCATTCTGGCCGACCTCCCCGAGGACGTCTTCGGCCATTGGCACGACTTCGGCCACGCCGCCCGTAAAGAAGCCTCCGGCTTTCTCAGCCATCTCGCCCTCCTGCGCCGACGTGCCCCCCGCCTTCTCGGGTGCCACCTGCATGACTTTACCCCTCCGCACCACGACCATCTTCTCCCAGGCCAGGGCACTCTTGACTTCAACGCTCTCTGGTCGGCGATTCCTCCCGGAACCATTTTTGTTCTGGAACTCTCCCCGCGTCTTACGGCACAAGACATCGAGGCATGGCGACCCTGGTGGAACCAACACGGACCCCGTCCCGCATCGGGTTCTTCCTCAAACTCGCCTTAACCCTCGGCATCCTCGGTTTCCTTGCCACCCTCGTCGATTGGCCCGAGCTGCTGCTCGTCCTCCGCGACATCTCCCCGGCCTGGTTGATTCTTGGGTTCCTCATCTCTGGCCTGGCCTTTGCCTCCGTCTGCCTTCGGTGGTGGACCATCCTGCGCATCCAAGAAGTGCCGATCTCCTACTTCCATGCCCTCAAACTCGTCTTCATCGGCCAATTCTTTAGTGCCTTCCTCATGGGAGCCAACGGCGGAGACGTGATCCGCATCTTTTACGCCATCCGAGCCGTTCCCGATCAAAAGGCCAAAGTCACCCTAACCATCCTCATCGACCGTTTCCTTGGCATTGGCATGCTCGTCGTTTGGATGGCTGCCGCCCTCCCCTTCGAGATCCATCGGGTGTCCCAAGATCCCGAAATGATCGGGCGGATCGAGCTTTTGCAAATCCTCCTCGCCCTCGGTCTTCTCGGAGCGCTGACCCTGCTCCTTCTCCCCTATCACCGCCTGCCTGCACCCATCCAAAATCTCTGGACGAAAATCCCCGGCCGCGACGTCATCCAAAAACTCCACGCCGATTCCAAGCTCTACCTCAGCCGTTGGCATCTCTCGGCGGCCGCCCTCGGCATCGCGGTCCTCGTCCACTTCTTCAACTTCTCCGCCGCCTACTGCCTGGCCCTCGCCTTTGGCCTGCAAGTCTCCTTTCTCTCCATGATCCTCATCGTGGGCACCATCATTATGGCCGTCGGCGCCCCCCTTTCCATCGGCGGCCATGGCATTCGCGAGGTCGCCGTCATCACCGCCTTCAGCCTCTTCGACATCGCGGGAGCCTCGCGGGAAGTCTGCGTCGCCTACTCCCTCCTGTTTTACCTCCTCTTCCAATTCTCCTGGTCGGCTTGCGGCGGAATGATCTACCTCTTCTATTCTCGGCGTGCTAAATTGGAAGACGCTGCTCGGGCCTCCCCAACCCTGGTCTCATGAACCCCAACGCTGACCGCATCATCCGCACCCTCGTCGACGCCGGCCACATCGCCTATTACGCTGGGGGCTGCGTTCGCGATCAACTCCTTGGTCGTCCCCCCACCGACTTTGACATCGCCACCTCGGCCACGCCTGACCAAGTTCAGCCTCTTTTTCAGCGGGCCTCCGATCTCCAGGGTAAAGCTTTCGGCGTCGTCCGGGTCTTGGTCGGTGGCCAATCCTTTGAAGTCGCCACCTTCCGCCGGGACGGACCCTATCTCGATGGACGTCGGCCCGACCACATCGCCTTCGCCACGGCGGAAGACGATGCCCGTCGCCGCGACTTCACCATCAACGGGCTCTTCTATGACCCGCTCCAGAATCAAGTCATCGATTTCGTTGGTGGCCAGGCCGATCTGACCGCCAAACGGATCCGAGCCATCGGCGATCCCGAAGCCCGTTTCACCGAGGACGCCCTGCGACTCTTCCGGGCCATCCGGTTCGCCAGCCAACTTGACTTCACCATCGACCCCGAAACTTGGAACGCCATCCTCCGCCTGGCCCCCACCTCCCAGCGACTCGCCGCCGAGCGGGTCCGCGATGAACTCGTCAAATGCCTCACCGGCCCCCGCCCCGGCCACGCCTATGATCTTCTTGACCAAGCCGGTCTGCTTCGCGTGTGGATTCCCGAATGTGAAGCCATGAAAGGCGTGGAGCAACCGCCCCAGTTCCATCCTGAAGGCTGTGTCCACACCCACACCCGTCTCATGCTCGGGATGCTCCAAAATCCCTCCATCGAACTCGCTCTCGCCGTCCTTTTCCACGACATTGCCAAGCCGGAAACCAAAACCATCGATGCCTCCGGACGCATCCGATTCAACGAACATGAAGTTCGCGGTGCCCGAACTGCCGAGCGGATCATGAAGCGTCTCCGATTCTCCAACGAAATCATTGAGACCGTGACCGACTGCATCGCCAACCACATGACCTTCAAGGACGTGAAAAACATGCGGCTTAGCACCCTCAAACGCTTTCTTTCCCGGCCCCATCTCGACACCGAACTCGAACTCCATCGCCTCGATTGCGCCAGCAGCCACGGGGCTCTCGACCTCTACGACTTCGTCGTCGAAAAAAGAGCCGAACTCGCCCAGACCGAACTGGCGCCTCCCCCACTCCTGACCGGCCGCGACCTCATCGCCAAGGGGATCCCGCCCGGCCCGGCCATGGGCCGAATCCTCGACATCATTCGTGACGAACAGCTCGAGGGCCGCCTCACCTCCACCCCCCAAGCCCTCGGCTTTGCCCTCAACCTCGCCCGCGACCTCCTTGGTCCCGACGCCATCCGTTGCCCTACCCGATCCTAAGCGACCGTCCCACCCGCAGCACCCTTTGCTCTGGCTCCGGTTCCATCCGGTAAACAAGGCCGAAAGGAAAGTCCGGAGCCTCGGAGCCAGCCCCTCCGACCTGTTCCGCACCCCGCCGGACATTATCCATCATCCACGCTGGCAGCCGCCGATGATAGGGATTTCGTGACACCTCGCCCGCGTGACAAGCTAACGCCTCCACCAAGCACGCGACATCATCCGGCGCCACCTCCACCAACAGGTTCGGCTGTTGCATCGGCTGCCAAAACTCGGTCAAAAAAATTCTCGGCACCCTCTCCACCCCCTCCAAAGCCGCCCGCACCAAACGATTCACCCCCACATGAGCTGGATGCCCGTCCTGCTCATGCGGAAAAAAAACCGCATCGGCGGGTCGTAACCTCTCCCGCAACACCGAAACCCGATCCGGGTCGGGCCTCTGACCATCCCGATCCACCCCCCGCCAACCCAACACCTCCAGTTCCCAGCCCAATAGATCGCAAGCCCGTCTCAACTCCGCCTCCCGCTCCTCGCGTCGGGCTTCCTTTGAACCCAAAGTGACCGTCACCACCCGCACCGTCCAACCCTCCTCCCGTTGCCACCGAAACGGTAAACCACCCATCACCACCTCATCGTCCGGGTGAGGTGCAACAATGATCGCCAGCCCAGGCCCCTTCCCCTTTGCCACCGTGTCCGCCCAGCGTCGCGGCTCCGGTAACGGCTCGCTCATGGCCGACACAAACCTCTCAACAAACTCCCGGTAACCCGACGCCGGACTCACCTGAACCCCACCTTCCTCAAGGCTTCCAGCAGACCCTCCAACCGGAGTGGCTTGGTCAAAAAACCGTCCATCCCCGCCGCTTCACATTCCGCCCGCTCATCCTCCATCGCACTCGCGGTAAAGGCTAAAATCGGCGTCCGCCGGAGCGGGTCCTGCTCTGCCTCCCACCTTCGAACCCGTCGCGTCGCCTCCAAACCGTCCATATCCGGCATGTGAACATCCATCAAAATCAAATCCGGCTGCGCCCCCTCCACCAGCGCCTCCATCAACGCGGCACCCGACCCGACAATCCTAGCCTGGCAACCCGCCTTGGCCAAAAACTGTTCCAATAACCGCCGATTGATCGGATTATCCTCGGCCGCCAAAACCGACATCGACGCTCGGCCCGTAGCGACCTCTCCACCTCCACTTCCCGGGCCTGGTTCGACCCTCCGGGCCACCCCCATCCGCACCGTAAAGATAAAAGTCGATCCCTCGCCCAATCGGCTTTCCACCCTAATCGAGCCTCCCATCAATTCCGAAAGTCGTTTGCAAATCGCTAATC
>JBDNCR010000131.1:0-5608 GCA_046719555.1 Verrucomicrobiia bacterium
CACCACCACTTCATCGGCAAAACCGTGCACGATCCCGAAGTTATGGGTGATCATCAAAATCGACATGCCCAGCTCCTCTTTCAGCTTCTTGAGCAAATCGATGATCTGCGCCTGAATCGTCACATCAAGCGCCGTTGTCGGCTCATCTGCCACCAGAAGGGCGGGCCGACACGCCAACGCCATGGCAATCATCACCCGTTGTTGCATCCCTCCACTCAGTTGGTGCGGGTAATCCTTGTGCCGCAATTCCGGATCCCGAATCCCCACCAAATCCAGAGCCCGGATGACCTCCGCAGTCACATCACTCACTTCCGGCCGGTGCAACGCAATCGCCTCCGCAATCTGATGCCCCACCGTAAACACCGGGTTCAGCGAGCTCGAAGGCTCCTGGAAGATATAGGCGACCTCGGCACCCCTCACCTTTCTCAAAGCCGCTTCCGATTCCTTTAGTAAATCCCGACCGCGAAACAGAATCTCGCCCGATAACCCGGTCGTCGGCGGCGGAGGCAACAACCGCGTAATGGCCAAGGCCGTCACACTTTTCCCTGAGCCGCTTTCGCCCACGATCGCCACCGTCTTACCCTCCTCAATCGAAAATGAAATGCCGCGGACGGCCTCGGTGGAACTTGCACCATGGAACGTGATCGCAAGATCTCGGACGTCGAGCAAAGGTCGGTTCATCGGCGGATTTCGGTTTGAAATTTCGGGTCAATCGCGTCGCGCAATGTGTCTCCCAAGAGGTTATACGACAGCGCGGTCAGAAAAATGGCCAATCCGGGCAGAAACAGCCAGAGGAAACCCAACATAATCACCTTCATCTGCTGAGCCTGGGACAACATCAAACCCCACGACGCATCTGGATCCTGAATCCCGAGACCGAGAAAACTTAAACTCGCCTCACCCATAATATACCCCGGAATGCTCAGCGTTGCGCTAACCACCAAGTAGCCCGCGATATTGGGCAAAATGTGCGTGACCAAAATCTTCAACCGACTTTGTCCCATCGCCTCGGCAGCCTGAACAAAGGCCCGTTCCCTCAAGGATAGGGTCATCCCTCGAATAATTCTCGCCGTCCCGGTCCAACCAATAAAACTGAGAATAAATACGATGAGCAAAAACATTTCATCGGACCGAAAGTAAGGAGCCAACGCACCGCGCAGGGCAATGAGCAAATATAATCCTGGAATGCACATGATCACCTCCACCACGCGCATCGCCAAGCCGTCAAAGGCGCCTCCCACATAGCCCGACAACGCACCAATCAAAAATCCCAGCGTCATCGTCACCGTCACCCCGATCAGACCAATCGAAAGCGACACCTGCGATCCGTAGAGCATCCTTGAAAAAATATCTCGTCCCGTCGAATCGCTTCCCAACAGATAAATTCGGTGGGGCGCCTCCACCCCGAACAACCGGGTCGTGGCCGGAATCAGGCCGAAAAGCCGGTAAGGCTCGCCTTGAACCAACCACCGGATCGGAACCGTCTCTCCCTTCCGCTTTTGATACTCCGCGGCGCTGGGATCCACATTCTCATACAACTGCAAATGGAGACCGCCCCCCTTAAGGACCAGAGAAGCCGGCGGGTGATAAGTCTGCGTCAGATCCTGGCTGGTGACCGAATACGGGGCAAGGAACGGGGCCAACAATGCGGCCGCATAGAAAACCAGCAGCAAGCCGAGCGCCACCATCCCCAACCGATTCCGAATCACATCCCGACCAATCCGTCGCACTACCGGCCAAGCTGACACCAGGACGAACACGGCCCCCACCGCAATCACCAGATAAAATCCGTTCTTAACCCAACCAAGAAACCATCTCTCGCCCCAAGGAAGAAACCCCGCCAGATAGAGCAATCCGACCAACCCGCCCACGCCCAGAATCGCCAAGCCCCATTGCCGTCGCGTCAGGCTCCCCCCTTTGTCCAACCGGATGCGGGGATCCGAGATCCCGAGCAGGATATCGGCCAACAAGTTTCCGACAATCAACATGGTCGCCCCCAGCACCACCGACGCCAGGACCGTGTAATGATCCTGACGCAAAAAGGCCTGATAGGTCAGTTGTCCAAGGCCAGGGTAATTGAAAATATTCTCGACCAACAAGGCCCCGCTCAGCAGTCCGGAAAACGCAAAGCCCAGGGACGTGACAAACGGATTGATCGCATTGCGTAACACATGCTTCAACATCACCACGCTTTCGGAAAGGCCCTTCGCACGCGCCGTCGTAACATATTCCGCCCGGATATTATCCAAGAAGTTGGCCCGCATGATCCGCATCGCTCCGGCCACCCCTCCCAGGCCCAGCACCAAAGCGGGCAGCGCCAGGTGCCACAGGTAATCAACCAGACGCTCCGGACCGGTCATAAAATCCGAAAGAATCGAGGTCATCCCGCCGGTTGGAAACAGACCGGTTTGCGCGGCGAAAAACAAAGCCAACAGCGCGACGAAAAACTCCGGAAGTGAAATCGCCGCGTAGGCCAGCAGCGCACTGACTCGGTCAAAAATCGAGTCCTTATAGATCGCCGCCAAAATCCCCAACGGCAACGAAATGGACCAACTAATCAGCATCGAGGCCAACGACAATCCCAGCGTCGCCGGAACCCGCTGCATCAAAAGCGTCCCCACCTCCACCTTATAGGTCCAAGAATACCCGAAATCTCCCCGAACCGCCCCGCCCAACCAGCGGACATATTGCACCGGCCACGGCTGATCCAGCCCGTACTTCTTCTCCAGAGCCGCAATCGTCTCCTGGGAAATGTCCCGTTGGCCTCGGGCCGTATCGAGGAAATCCCCGGGGGCTAGACTCATCAGCCAAAACACCAGCGCACTAACAATGAGCAAAATCGGAATGCTGACGAGAACACGGCGAAGGATATAAAGTTTCACAGCACGCTTGCTTCCTTCGACGGCGGGTTACCTTGCCAAGCCCGGCGACTCCGACGTCCAGAGACTCTCCATCTCATACACCGTGCGGCCGCGGGCATCCTTGAATAAATTTTGCCACTTGTTCTTGATTCCCAAATAAGCGTTGGGCGTCACCAAAAAAATCAGCGGCCGCTCCACCGCAAAGATCTCCTGCAACTCATCAATCAATTCCTTCCTCTCCGCATAATCAAACGTTCGCTCCGAGAGATCCATGATCTGATCAATCCGCGCCTCCCATTCCGTGGCGGGGCTTTCCTGCCCTGGATGCCACAAATGAAGCCGACCGTCGCTCCGATAGATCGCCTTTCCCCCGGACGGGTCGCCCCCCCCCGTAAATCCCATGATCCCGGCCTCATAATTGAAGGTTTGGGAGGTTCGAGCGATCATCGTCCCAAAATCAATGGTGGTGAGCCGAACCCGGATTCCCAAATCCTTCATGTTCTCCGCAAAACTCGTGATGATCTGTGGGGACGTCGCGCTGGCCGCTGGCACCAGCACCTCAAACTCAACCTCGTTCCCCTCTCGATCCCGTAGCGGGCCCTGGTTCGGATCGCGCTTGAAACCCGCCTCAGCCAACAGCTCCCGCGCCCGTTCCGGATCATAGTTGAACTGCGTGGTGTTCGGGTTGTGCCAACGCAAGTTACCCGGCCCAATGATGCTGTGCAGAGGTGTTGCCCGCCCAAAGAACACTCCCTGCACAATCCCCTCCCGATCGAAGCCATGGGAGATCGCCTGCCGGAAACGGCGATCGGTGAACCACGCTAACTTGTGCGGCGGCACAAACGGTTCACCCCGTTCATTCCGGCCCGGGTGTTGGTTGAAAAAGATAAAGGAGATCGAGGTCGAGGGTCCTTGATCATAAATGGTGAAATCGTAGGTCTCTTCGCCTCGGCGCACCCAGGTCACATCCGGGCCAGGGATCCCGCTGATGTCCGTCTGCCCGGTGGCAAAGAGGACCAGCTCTGCGTTGCTATCTTTCACAAACTTCACCACCACCAAATCCACATACGGCAGCCGTTGTCCTAACGAATCGGCTTTCCAATAATGGGGATTGGGAATCAACAGCAGCCGATCCCCAGGCCGATACGAAAGCAAGCGGAACGGCCCGCTGCTCACGAGCTCTTCTGGATTTGCCATCCCCGTCTGAATCGTCCAAGCCTGCGCAAGTCGGCCTTCCCGCAACGCCTTCCCCAACTTGTGTTTGGGCAAAATTGGAATGAATCCAACGTCATTCAAAAACGGCGCATACAGATCAGGCGTCACAAACCGGACCGTCAATGCGTCCAGCTTCTCCACCCCAATCCGCTCCCCGGCGATGGTGTATTGCTGGCTGTAACGATTTGGTGTCTCCGGATCAAACACAGCCTCAAAGGTAAAGATCACATCATCCGCTGTGATTGGCTCCCCATCACTCCACCGAACCCCTTCCCGCAACCGGAAGGTGTAGGTCTTCAAATCGTCGCCAATCTCCCACGACTCCGCCAGTGCCGGCACGGTCTCCTGGGTCACCGGATCCACCGTCGTCAATCCGGTGAACATCAACCTCGAGATCTCCGCCGAATCCGCGTCTTCAATCACCAGCGGATTAAACCCGGTTGGCTCTCCCGCATTCGACAACACCAGCACACCCCCATATTGACCGGGGGGCTGCCCCGAAACCGCCACTCCCGCCGGCAAGGGCGGAAACTCACGCTCCGGCAGAGATCCTCCAGGGTGCAAGCCCACCGCCGTCACCGCCACGACCGCAGCCAGGCCCACCAAGCCCCATCCCATCCGTCCGCCTCGACTCATGACCCTTCAGAGAATAGACCGATGCCCCTCTTGGCAAGGGCATATCCTCGACCCACCCGGTTCCGTCACTAACCAATCCGTTTTCCCCGCCAATAACGGACCGGGCGGTGGGGCTCCTCGGAAGCCGTCTCTGGACTGGACTCTTTCGCTGGCTCCGGCTCCGCCTGGGCCGGTGGCGGTGTCGGAGGCGGTTCAGGTTCAGGCGCCACCCCAACCAAATCGACCACGCCAGCATGGCGAAACTTGCCCAGAATCTCACACGCCTCGCTCACCTCCCGCTTTGCCAGATGGGCGACCTCGGCCACCGGGCGCTTCCCGTCGGCCAACAATAAAAGGGAGAGCTCATCGGGCTTGGCCACCAGCCCGGCCACCTTCCTGCCCGGCACATAACAGGCAATATCGTTGGGGCGCAAAACCGACGAGCGAAAAGCCACAATCTCCTCCACCCGCTTCCGCACCTTTTCCACCAGCTTGTCCGTCGGATAATCTGCCAAAGAACGGGCCGGGGCAATAAACCCTTCGCTAAACGCAAAGCTCGCCTCCACATGCTCGCAAATCTCCGTGAGTGCATCCAACCCCTCCAGCGGACCCGCAGCCGCGTGCACAATCTGTCCCACCTGCAAAAAAATCGATGCGCTGAAATCACCTTTCTCCAAAATCAAGGCCCCCGTCTGGCTTGAAAGCGAGAGAAGCCTCAACACCTCACCCAAAGAAATCTGCGTTAATGATCCGGCAAACATACCCGACTCTCTCCTTTAAGAAGCAGAACGCGCGCCAGTGCAACCCCTTCTTTCATTCGTGACATGTTGCTTAGATTGCATCAATTCATGATTTTTTGATATTTTACACGCATCAATCCTAACCTTATCCTCCTCGCCCATGGGACAAACTCTTTT
>JBDNCR010000132.1:0-5584 GCA_046719555.1 Verrucomicrobiia bacterium
TTGCGGCGGGAGGGGTGCCTAGATGTGGCGGCTGTCGTCTTCTTGTTTAACGGCGTAGCCGGAGTCTTGGCGCTGGTGGTTGACGGAGTTCTTTTTGACGTAGGCTTGGAAGACGTCGTCGGCGGTCATGCCGAGGGTTTGGGCGAGGGAGATGAGGAAGTGGAAGAGGTCGATGACTTCGACTTTGGCGTTTTGGTGGTCGAAGGTTTGGTATTTGGCCCACCATTTCCAGGGGACGCTATCAACGAGCTCGGAGATTTCTTGGGTCATGGCGCGGGTGTAGTTGAGGACCCACTGGGTTTTTTGTTCTTCGGAGAGGTCGCGAAGGTTGACGCCGATCCGTTGGTTGAGTTGTTCTTGGAGGCGGAAGATTTCTTCGAGTTTATCGGGCTGAGTCACGCGGGAATGTAGGGTGAGGGGGAAGGAGGAAGGAAGCGAAAATTTCACGGGCGGAGGCTTGACGGAGGGAGGTGAGGACGGAAGATGACGGGCCAATTTGCAAGGGAGGCGCGATGGAGAATGTGATTATCATTGGTTCGGGATGTGCGGGGTGGACGGCGGCGATTTATACGGCGCGTGCGAATTTGAAGCCGCTGGTGGTGACGGGGGTGCAACCGGGGGGCTTATTGACGACGACGACGGTGGTGGAGAATTTTCCGGGGTTTGTGCAGGGGGTTGATGGGAATGAGTTGATGATGGCGATGCAGGAGCAGGCCAAGCGGTTTGGCGCGGAGGTTCGGTATTTCAGCACGGTGGAGGCGGTGGAGTTGGGAGCGGATCCGATTCGGGTGACGGTGGATGGGGAGGTGGTGGAGACGCGGGCGCTGATTGTGGCGACGGGCGCGGGGCACCGCCATTTGGGGGTGCCTGGGGAGAAGGAGTTGGAGAACAAAGGGGTGACGTATTGTGCGACGTGTGACGGGGCTTTACCGATTTTTCGGGGTCAGCCGCTGGTGGTGGTGGGAGGAGGGGATTCGGCGTGTGAGGAGGCGATGTATTTGACCCGTTTTGGGTCGGAGGTGTTTTTGGTGCATCGCCGGGATGAGTTGAGGGCGTCGAAGATTATGGCGGAGCGGGCCTTGGGTCATGCGAAGATCAAGCCGGTGTGGAATGCGGTGGTGGAGGAGGTTTTGGGGGTGGCGGAGGATCGGGTGACGGGAGTGCGGTTGAGGGATACGGTGACGGGAGAGGTGCGGGAGTTGGGGTGTGCGGGGGTGTTTGTGGCGATTGGGCATGTGCCCAACACGCAGTTGTTCAAGGGGCAGTTGCCGATGGATGAGAATGGTTATTTACGTCCGGTGCGCGGGAGTGAGACGGGGGTGCGCGGCGTGTTTTGTGCGGGGGATTGTGCGGATCATGTTTATCGGCAGGCGATCACGGCGGCGGGGATGGGGTGTATGGCCGCGATTGATGCGGAGCGGTATTTGGCGTCGTTGGGTTGAGTGGTCAGGGTTGGGAGAGGATGAAGTCGGCGGCCGCTGGGAGGTCGGGGGCGAGGAAGTCGGCGTGTTGGGTTTCTTGGGAGAGGCTGAGGGGGTCGCGCCCGTTGAGGAGGAGGATGGAGCAGGCTCCGGCGCGTCGTCCGGCTTCGGCATCGGATCCGCGATCTCCAATGATGAAGGAGCGGGAGAGGTCGATGGGGTGGTCTTGGGCGGCGAGGAGGAGGAGGTGCGGGCTTGGTTTGCGCTCGGTGTCGGCACCGGGCTGACCAGGGGCGAGGTAGGCGCAGTAGATGCCGGTGAAGGGGGTGGGGCCGAGGAGTTGGAACATGGCTTGGTTGACGGCGTTGACTTGGTCCGGGGTGATGAGGCCGCGACCGACGCCGGATTGGTTGGAGGTGAGGAAGAGGAGGAAGCCGGCTTGGTGAAGGCGTTGGACGGTGTCGCGGGCTCCGGGCATGAGGCGGACTTGGGAGGGGTCGCCGAGGTAGGGGATGTTGAGGATGAGGGTGTCGTCCCGGTCGAAGAAGACGGCGCGATGGAGGGCCATGGGAGTCAGGCCGCTTCTTTGTCTTGTTTTTTCCGGAGGAGGGGGGCGCGGGAGCCTTCGACGGTGGCGCGGTTGATGGTGACTTCGGCGACGTCGGCGCGGGAGGGCAGGTCGTACATGAGGTCGAGGGTGAGCCGTTCCATGAGGGAGCGGAGGGCACGGGCACCGGTGCCTTTTTCCAGGGCGCGAACGGCGAGGGCGCGGAGGGCGTCTTTGGTGAAGGTGAGGGTGACGCCTTCCATGGCGAAGAGTTTGGCGTATTGCTTGGTGAGGGCGTTTTTGGTTTCGGTCAGCACTTGGACGAGTTCGTCTTCGGTGAGTTCACGGAGAACGGCGGTGACGGGGAGGCGACCGATGAACTCGGGGATCATGCCGAAGCGGAGGAGATCTTCAGGTTCGACGTGGTCGAGGCTGGCGGTGGGGGAGTCGGTGGGTGGGTTTTGGCCGAAGCCCATGGCGTTTCCGCCGCGGCGTCGGCGGATGATGGAGTCGAGCCCGACGAAGGCGCCTCCGCAGATGAAGAGGATTTTTTCGGTGTTAACTTGGATGTATTCTTGGTGGGGGTGTTTCCGGCCGCCTTGGGGGGGGACGTTGCAGATGGTGCCTTCGAGGATTTTGAGGAGGGCTTGTTGGACGCCTTCTCCCGAGACGTCGCGGGTGATGGAGACGTTGTCGGTTTTGCGGCCGATTTTGTCGATTTCATCGATATAGACGATGCCGAGTTCGGCGCGTTTGACGTCGTAGTCGGCGGCTTGGAGGAGGCGGAGGACGATGGTTTCGACGTCTTCGCCGACGTAACCGGCTTCGGTGATGGTGGTGGCGTCGGCGATGCAGAAGGGGACGTCGAGGATGCGGGCGAGGGTTCGGGCGAGGAGGGTTTTCCCGGAGCCGGTGGGGCCGATGAGGAGGATGTTGCTTTTTTCGATTTCAACGTCGGGTTCTTCGAGGCCGGGCAGGAGTTGAGGTTGGCTGGGGCGGGAGGGTTGAACGCGTTTGAAGTGGTTGTGGACGGCGACGGAGAGGACCCGTTTGGCGTGGTCTTGGCCGATGACGTGTTTATCGAGTTCGGCGCGGATTTCGGCGGGTTTGGGGACGCGGAGCGGGGCGGGAGATTTGCCGGATTCGTCGCCGAGTTCTTTGTCGAGGATGTTTTTGCAGACGTTGATGCAGCTGTCGCAGATGTAGACTCCGGGACCGGCGATGAGTTTGCGGACTTCGGCATGGCTCTTGCCGCAGAAGGAGCACATGGTGAGGTTATTCGGGCGAGCCATAGGACCGCGAAAAGTCGTAGCAGGGATTGGGCCGGAAGGAAAGGGGGATGGCGAGGGGAGGGGTTATTTTCGGGAGTCGACGATGGGGGGAAGGCCGGTTTCGGATTTGGTCGGTTTGCGGGAGGTGACGACTTCGTCGACGATGCCGTAGGTTTTGGCGTCTTCGCTGGACATGAAGAAGTCGCGGTCGGTGTCTTTTTCGATTTTTTCGACGGGTTGGCCGGTGTGGTGGGCCAGGATGTCGTTGAGGTTCTTTTTGGTGCGGAGGATTTCTTTGGCTTGGATGGAGATGTCGGTGGCCTGGCCTTGGGCGCCGCCGAGGGGTTGGTGGATCATGATGCGGGCGTTGGGGAGGGCGTAGCGTTTGCCTTTGGTGCCGGCGGCGAGGAGGACCGCTCCCATGGAGGCGGCCTGACCGATGCAATAGGTGCAGATGTCACAGGTGACGTATTGCATGGTGTCGTAGATGGCGAGTCCGGCGGTGACGTAGCCGCCGGGGGAGTGGACGTAGATGTGGATGTCTTTCTTGGGGTCTTCCATTTGCAGGAAGAGGAGTTGGGCGATGACGGAGTTGGCGACGCCGTCATTGATGGGGGTGCCGATGAAGATGATCCGGTCTTTGAGGAGCCGAGAGTAGATGTCGTAGGCGCGTTCACCGCGGCCGGTGGTTTCGATGACGCTGGGCACGTAGTAATCGTTGCGAAGGGGCTCGTTCATTCGTGGGGAGGGTAGCGGGGAGGGGCGTGGGCGCAAGGGGGGTTTGGGGGGAATTTTTCCTGGGGGCGAGACCGGGAGAGGGCCGGGCGGGTTCAGGAACGGAGGGAGGCGGGGTCGGTGTGGTGGCTGCGGGCCCAGGTTTCGTAGGCGTCGGGGAAGAATTCGGAGGGTTTGATTTCGCTGCGGCCGCCCCAGAAGATGTTGGTGTAGGAGACGGGGATGGGGATTTGGGCGAGGTGCTGGTCGATGGCGGCTTTATGGGCGCGGACGCGTTCTTTATCGGTGCCGTGGGCGACGCCCATGATGTTGACGTGGTTGAATTCGGGGCCGCCTTCGCGCCAGTAGGCGTGGGTCATGATGTAGTGGCGGGCGACTTCCATGCCGGCCTGGCGTTCAAGGCCGGGGGGAACGGCCCAGTGGAAGAGGGCGTTGAATCGGGTAACGCGTTCGCCATCGGCGAGAGGTTTGACGTGTTCGAGGAAGGTGGAGAAGCGGCCCATGACGCCTTTTTGCTGGAGGGTGTGGCCGATGGTGCAGAAGGTGTCGGGGGAGAGGCCAAGTTCAGCGGCGCGGGCGTCCCAGAGGTTGGGGGTGAGTTCTTCCGGGGTGAATTCACGTTTCATGACGCCGAGGACGCGCCATTCTTCGGGGGTGAGGGGGGTGACTTCGACGTGGCGAGGTTCGGCGGTGGTGGGGGCGCGGTCACCGGGTTGGAGGTTTTTTCTGCGGGAGTGGCCGACGCCGAGGGTGAAGACGGCTTGGGCGGGCATGAGGCGGAAGGGACCGGCGCCGGTGAGGCGGGAGAGGAGTTGGCAATGGCGTTGCATGGAGAAGCCTTGGGGGACTTTGAGGGTGGTCCAAAGGCGGTAGGCGGCTCCCGGGGCGCCGGGGTCGGTGCTGCGGATGACGACGTGGCCGGTGAAGGGGTCGTGTTTGAAGAAGAAGTCGAAGGTGGGATCAAGCCGGTCGGGAGGGACTTGCCAGGCGACGAGGGCGCCGGGAGCGAGGTTGGTGGTGAGGAAGGTTTGGCGGACGCGGCGGATGGTGCCGGCGCGGAGCATGGCGCGGATGCGGTTGATGACGTCGTTGAGGGGAATGCCGGAGAGGCGAGAGATTTCCTCCATGGGCTGCCGGACGAAGCCCTGGAGTTGGTCTTCGGAGACTCGGAGGATGGCTTCGTTGGTGGGGTCGGTGGGGGAGACAGGCAGCGGGGATGGGGAGGTGAGGTTCATGAGGCGTGGTCTTTGAGGCCGAAGGTGTCGACCCGTTTCCGAAGGGTAGCACGGGTGATGCCGAGGAGTTGGGCGGCTTTGACTTGGTTGCCCCGGGTGAGGGTGAGGGCGCGGCGGATGAGTTCGCGTTCGGCGGCGGGGAGGAGTTCGAAGCCTGGCGTGTTGCGGGCGTGGTCGAAGAGGAGGTCGAGGGCGGAGTCGAGGGAGAGGGGAGGAGAGGCGGGGGGGGTGGAGGCGGGTTGGGGGGCGATGGCGGCGAGGTCGGGAGGTAGGTCTTTGGCGGTGATGGTGTCGGTGGAGGCCAGGACCATGGCGCGTTGGATGATGTTTTCGAGTTCGCGGACGTTGCCGGGCCAGTGGTAGGCGGTGAGAATG
>JBDNCR010000133.1:0-5534 GCA_046719555.1 Verrucomicrobiia bacterium
CCAAGGGTTCGCTAAGCCGGTTGAGTAAAGAATAATGGGACTGACCCCAAAGGCGGAGGGGGCGGTGGGGAATGGGGCGGTTGGTGTGACTGGGTTAGCCGAGGGCGGCTTGGGCGGCGGCGAGCCGGGCGACCGGCACGCGGAAGGGCGAGCAGCTAACGTAGTCGAGTCCAACTTTGTGGAAGAACTTGACGCTGTCCGGATCTCCGCCGTGTTCACCGCAAATCCCAAGTTTGATGTTGGGCCGGGTTTTACGGCCTTTCTCAATCGCAATTTGCACGAGTTGGCCGACACCAGTCTGGTCGAGGCTGGCGAAGGGGTTCTTTTTAAAGATCTCGTTTTCGGTGTAAGGCACCAGGAAGGAGCCCATGTCATCACGACTGATGCCGAGCGCGGTTTGGGTCAGGTCATTGGTGCCGAAGCTGAAGAATTCCGCAGTTTGCGCGATTTCATCGGCGGTAAGGGCGCCGCGAGGGACTTCGATCATGGTGCCGACGGTGTAGGAGAGTTTGACTTTTTGCTCCTTTTGCACTTCAGCAGCGACGCGGTGCACCACGGCGACTTGGAGGTCGAGTTCTTTCTTGAAGCCAACCAGCGGGATCATGACTTCTGGCTTAACTTTGATGCCTTTTTTCTGAACGATGGCCGCGGCTTCAAAGATGGCGCGGGCCTGAGTTTCAGTGATTTCCGGGTAGGCAATGCCAAGCCGACACCCGCGATGGCCGAGCATGGGGTTGAATTCATGGAGGGATTCGACCCGCTGCGCGACTTTTTCGACAGGAATGCCGAGTTTTTGGGCGAGGTCGGCCTGAGATTTGGCGTCGTGCGGGACGAATTCGTGCAAAGGGGGATCAAGAAGCCGAATGGTGGCGGGGAAGCCTTTGAGTTCGGTGAAGATGCCGATGAAGTCATCCCGTTGGTAGGGGAGAATTTTGGCCAGGGCGGTTTTACGGGCTTCGACGGTTTCAGCCAGGATCATTTCCCGGACGGCGTCGATGCGGTCGCCTTCAAAGAACATGTGTTCGGTGCGGCAGAGGCCGATGCCGGTGGCGCCGAAGGCGAGGGCGTTGCGGGTTTGTTCCGGGTTGTCGGCATTGGTGCGCACGGCGAGGCGCGTGACTTTGGAGCACCAGTCCATGAGTTGTTTGAAGCTCTTGAACTTTTCGGTGGCTTGGGCGGCTTTATCGCCGTGGAGGAGTCCGGTGATAATCTCGGAGGGGGCCGTTTTGATTTGGCCGGCGTAGACGGTGCCCGCAGTGCCGTCGATGGAGAGGTGGTCGCCTTCGCGGAAGGTTTGACCGGCGACGGTGACGGTTTTGGCGTCGTAGTCGATTTGGAGGGCGGAGGCTCCGCAGATGCAGACTTTACCCATTTGGCGGGCGACGAGGGCGGCGTGGGAGGAGACGCCACCTTTGGCGGTGAGGATGCCTTCGGCGGCGATCATGCCGCGAAGGTCTTCGGGTGAGGTTTCGTTACGGACAAGGAGCACGCGCTCACCTTTACGAGCGGCTTCGTCGGCGCGGTCGGCGTTGAGGTAGATTTTGCCGGAGGCAGCACCAGGTCCGGCCGGGAGACCGGAGGCAATGGCGGTAGCTTTTTTAATTTCGGCGGGGTCGAAGATTGGAGCGAGAAGTTGGTCCAGTTGTTCGGCGGGGTTGCGTTTGATGGCGGTTTTCCAGTCGATGAGTTTTTCTTTGACCATGTCGATGGAGAACTTGAGGGCGGCGGCGGCGGTCCGTTTCCCGTTCCGGGTTTGGAGCATGTAAACGGTGCCTTCTTCGATGGTGAATTCGAAGTCTTGGACGTCGGTGAAGTGTTTTTCCAGGACGAGCCGAATGCGGTCGAGTTCGGCGTAGGCCTTGGGCATGGCTTTTTTGAGTTCGGCGACGGGTTGTGGGGTTCGGACGCCGGCGACGACGTCTTCGCCCTGGGCGTTGATGAGGAACTCGCCGTAGAATTCTTTGATTCCGTTGGCGGGGTTACGGGTGAAGGCGACCCCGGAGCCGGAGTTGAGGCCGGTGTTGCCGAAGACCATGGATTGGACGTTGACGGCGGTGCCCCATTCGGAGGGGATGTTGTATTTGCGGCGATAGACGATGGCGCGGTCGTTCATCCAGGAACCGAAGACGGCTCCGACGGCACCGAGGAGTTGGTCCCAAGGGCTGGAGGGGAAGTTTTTTCCGGTCCGCTCTTTGACGAGTTGTTTGAAGCGGGTGACGAGTTCAGCTTGGTCGTCAGCGGTGAGTTCGGAGTCGAGGATGTCGTGTCCGTATTTTTCGTGTTTGAAGTCGTGAATGACGGTTTCGAAGGGTTCGTGGTCTTCTCCGGGTCGTTTTTGGACGCCGAGGACGACGTCGCCATACATTTGAATGAAGCGGCGGTAACAGTCCCAGGCGAAACGGGGGTTTCCGGATTTTTTGGCGAGGGCGAGGACGGTTTCGTCATTGAGGCCGAGGTTGAGGATGGTGTCCATCATGCCGGGCATGGAGTCGCGGGCTCCGGAACGAACGGCGACCAGGAGGGGGTTGTTGAGGTCTCCGAATTTTTTGCCCTGAAGTTTTTCCATTTTGGCCACGGCGGCTTCGATTTGGGGGCGGAGTTCTTTGGGGTAGGTTTTTTTGTTGGCGTAGTAGTAGGTGCAGACTTCGGTGGTGATGGTGAAGCCGGAGGGAACCGGCAGGCCGATGCGGGACATTTCGGCGAGGTTTGCGCCTTTGCCGCCGAGCAGTTCTTTCATTTTGCCGTGGCCGTCGGCTTTGCCGCCGCCGAAGAAGTAGACGTATTTTGCTGATTTGGCGGAGGCTCCTTTGGGGGTGGAGGCGGATTTGGACGAGGAGGATTTGACCGAGGGTTTGGCCGATTTGGCAGCTTTAGATTTGGTGGGCATAGGATTGGTTGACAGTGAGGGCGAGAAGGGTGCCGTGTGGAAAAGAAACCGCAAGTTCTTTTGCGAATGGGGTGGGCGAATTTTGGTTGGGGGAGGAGGAGACGGTTAGCTTGAAATGTGGCGGGGTCTGGGTAAGGTGGAGGAATGAGCAAACCGACGATTGTGGCGTATTTGAAGCCGACCTGTGGCTGGAGCCGTGGGGTGAGAGCGATTTTGGCGAAGTATGATTTACCCTATGAGGAGAAGGATATCATTAATGTGCCGGAGAACCGGGCGGAGATGATTCGGTTGAGCGGGCAGGAGTTGTCCCCGTGTGTGGTGGTGAATGGGCACATGCTGGCGGATGTGAGTGGGGAGGAGGTTGAGGCTTGGATGATTGCACAGGGTTTGATTGAGCGGAGCGATGCGCCTGCGGGGGCACCGACCAATCAGGCGTGCTCGGATGCGGAGCATGCCGCGCAGGCGGCGGCGGCCGGGGGAACGATTCGGTTTTATCCGCGAGGTTGAGGAGACCGGGGGTGTGACCCGATCTCGAGCGTTGGCATCGTTGTTGGGAGGGCCCGAGGGTCCAGAGTTGGTGTTGTTGGTGCAGACGTTGTGCGCCGGTCGGGAGGGGTGTGAGGAGGAGGTGCGGTGGGTGGCTCGTTATGGAAAGGAACCGGCGCGGAGTCGGGCTCGGCGGGTGTTGTTGTTTTGGAAGTCGGAGGGGGAGGCCGGGCCGACGGAGGGGGAGGTGTTGGATGTGACGACGTGGGAGGCTTTGGAGGGTTTTTGTTGGACGATTTCGGAGCGGTTGGATCCCGGGTTTCGGCGGGAGGAAGGGGTGCAGGCGCTGGATGAGTGGGCCCGGTGGGTCGGGGAAAGTTTGGAGGCGCCTGACGGGCGTCCGTTGGATGGACTGAGGGCGTTGCGGGACGCGCTGGCGGGAGGGGCGGGGTTGCGGGGGAATGCGCGGGATTATTATCATCCGGACAACAGTTTGCTATCGCGCTTGGTGGCGACGCGGGAGGGTCTGCCGTTGACGTTGAGTTTGGCGTATATTTTTGTGGGGGCGCGGGTGGGGTTGGAGGTGGAGGGATTGAACACGCCGGGTCATTATTTGGCGGTGCTGGAGAACCGGGTGTTTGATCCTTTTTTTGGGGGGGTGGAGCTGGGAGCGGGAGAGTTGGCGGAGCGGTTCGGGTTGACGAGCGAGGCGTGGATTCATCCGGTGACGTTCCGGGCGACGCCTTTGGGAACGGCGGTGCGGATGTTGGGGAATTTGAGCAACAGTTTGAAGCGGGCGGGGAGGGTGGAGGACCGGGCGAGGGTGGAGGGTTGGTTGAAGTTGTTGCAGGGGTTGCCGGCCTAGGAGCGAGGGGGGAGGGTTTGACCCTCGATCCAGGGCATGTCGAGGAGTTGGCGGGTGGGGATTTCGGGTTTGCCGCGCTCAAAGTTCCGGATTTCGGCGTCGAGGAGTTTGATGGCCCAACTGGCGATGAGGAAGTAGTTTTCCATGAATCCGCTGAAGCCGGTTTCGGTGCGGGAGGGGTCGAGCTGGAGGACAACGAAGCCGAGATTGGCGGCTTGTTCGGCGCGGAACTGGCGGCACCACCAGATGGGCGTTTCAGTTTGGCAGATGAGGACATCGGGGCGGTGGCGGTCGAACCAGGCGAGAAATTTTTTGGGGTCGTAGGGGTCGGAGTTGAGGTGATGGTATTGAGCGCCGTTGCGGGTGAGGCTGTGACGGCAGATGAGGTCGCCGCCGAGCCGTTCGCGGTGGTCCACGGGTTGAACGGGTTCGGGATATTCAACCACGCCGATGTTGCGGTAGCCGCGTTGGACGCAGCGGGTGACGGCCTCGATGAGGGCACCGGCCCGGTCGGGGAGGACGATGTGGCAGGGGGGGCGATAGTGACCAGCTCCGGCGGCGACGACGGAGAATTTGTCCCAGGGGAATTGGTCGTTGAAGTCGGGGTCGAAGATGGGGCCGAGGATCACGGCTTCGACGCCACGGTTGAAGAGGATTTGGCCGAGGCGCGGTTGGGGGGTTTCGTGGGTGCGGTGGATTTGGAGTTTGTAGCCGAAGCGTTGGGCGACCTTCGCCATCATCGCATCGTATTCGCTGATGCCGGGACCGCTGAAGGGGTGACGTTGGACGATGAGGGCGAGGGGCATGCCGACGTCGCCTCGCGGTTTGGCGAGCGCGCCTTGGCGGGCGAGGGCGGGGTTGCGGACATAGCCGAGTTGTTTGGCGAGGTCCTGAACTTTGCGGCGAGTTTCGAGGCCGATGCGGGGATGGTTGCGCATGGCCATGGAGACAGCGGCTTCGGTGAGTTGAAGTTGTTGGGCCAAAACTTTGAGGGTCACTCTCATGCTTAAAGCCTTAAGCCGAAGATTCCTTGTGTCAATTCGCAACGATTGATACTTTCGACCCTAACGAAAGGACACCGATTTATGTGCACCCCTCAAATTAAGTTACTCCGTGCGGCGTTGGCCGCGCTTGTTGTAGGCGGCTTCGCCGTTAGTGGTCAGGCTCAGTCAATTATCTCCGCGAACTTTTCGGCGAGTTCCCCGCCGTTTGGATTTGGGCCGTTCTACCTTCTGAGCAGCTCTGAAGTTGCAGGCGCTTCGGGGGTGGCGGTGAGCAATTGGACCAATTTCAGCA
>JBDNCR010000134.1:0-5504 GCA_046719555.1 Verrucomicrobiia bacterium
GATCTGGGTAAAGGCGAATATCCGCCGCACGGTGGGTGCGGCAGAAGCCATTTTTGTCCATTCGGTGAAGGCAGCTCAGAAAATGGTTGAGGAGTTTGGTATCTCAGATAGCCGATGTCAGGTGATTCCGTTTGGCGATCATGCTCAGGGATTGATCCCGCCTTTGGAACGTGAATTAGCGCGGCGGCAACTGGGACTGGATGGAGTGGAGAAGCTTTGCCTGATGTATGGAACGATTAATCCCTACAAGGGAATCGAGGAGGTGGTGGTCCATTGGATCAGGGAGAAAAGAAATTGCACTCTTGCGGTGGTGGGGCGAGTCACGGACCGATCGTATGCGACGAGGCTTGAGCGGCTGGCGGAGGGTCAAGAGGAAGTGAAGATTCAAGCTTTGGACACCTGGATGGATGACTCAACACTTCGGCGATGGTTGAGCGCGGCGGATTGTGCGGTCTTCAATTACCGGGAGATTTTCACCTCGGGCGCAGCTTCACTTGCGCGTTCGTTTGGGCTTCCGATTCTGATTCCGGTGCGATTGGACTGTGTCGATTTGATGGAGCCTCATTCCCACGTGTTTCGGTTTGACTCGTTGGAGGGGAACTTCGCGCAGCGCTTGGCGGAGGCACTGGCCATCGGGCCAAGTTATGCGGCGGGGGTGGAGTGGCGGGAGGCGGCGTCTTGGGACAAAGTGGCTTCGTTGACCGCACAGGTTTATGAACGAGTGCTTTCGGAGCGAAGGGGGAGGTGAAAGACCTTTTACCGGAGGAGGAAGGTTTATGGCAGCGAATGAATGATGGGAGGGGAGCTTTTGGCGGTGGTGATGGAGGGGTGGGCGGAATTTGTGGTCGGGGCCGACCGCGGACTTGAACGGTTATGCTTTGGTTTGTGATTCCACTAAAGGCTCGGGCGGTCGCACGGGACTGGGGTCGAGTTGAGGCGTTGTTTCACCGAACTCTGGGCTCGGTGTGTGGACAGACCGAGCCATGGTTTCGTGTGGTGGTCGTGGGGCATGATCGGCCCTCGACGCCCTTGTTGGAGAGGCCGGAGGTTACATGGCTGAAGGTGTCCAGTCCGGTTCCGGAAGGCGGGCGGACGGAAACGGCCATGGAGGACAAATGGTTGAAGGTGGCTGAGGGTTTGGTGATGGTGGGGCAGGGGCGACCGGTGTTTGTGATGATTGTAGATGCCGATGACCTGGTGAGTAACCGACTTGCGGCCCATGTTCGGGCGCATCCGAACAGGCACGGTTGGATCATCCGAAAGGGTTACCGATATCGGGAAGGAAGTCCTTGGGTGGAGCTCGACCCAGAATTTAACTGTGGGACCAACGCGATTGTGGCGGCGCGCCAGGTGAGGTTTCCAAGGTCGAACACTCCGGAGGAACGAGCGAAGTGTATTTTATTATGTCACGGGCACACGGTGATTGAGCGAGCCATGGCGGATGAAGGGAGGCCCTTGGATGAGCTTCCGTTTCCAGGTGCGGTTTATGTATGGGGGCACGGAGACAATGACAGTCATCGGGATGGACGGGAGGGATGGCGGGGGCTGAGGTATTTGTTGGGGAAGGTCCGTCGGTCGCGGCCGTTAACCCGTCGGCTGCGACAAGAGTTTAATCTGTGAAGATATTTAGAAAGGTGAGGTCGGCTTGTCGGTTGTGGCGGGAACATCCTCGCCCGATGCAAGAGAGTTGGCGGTTAATTCGGAGGAATTGGCGGGGGGTCCGGCTGGCTTGGGCGGGCCGGCGTCGGTTTGTTTATCGGCTTTCAGATGGGCTGGGCTTTGTGTGTCTGCCGGAATGTGCGCGGTCGAGAGAGCTGTTTTTGGAAGCGGACGGAGATGGGATTGAGCGCAGGTTTGCTGCTGGTTGGTTAGAGCCAGGAGATACGGCTTGGGATTTGGGAGCCAACTTAGGGGTGTTCACGGTTTGTTTTGCGAGAGCGGTAGGGGGAGGTGGCAAGGTTGTTGCAGTGGAGCCGGGGGAAACGGCGCGACAGGGGTTGGAGACCGCTCTGAAAATGTTGGGATTGAGTCAAGTGACCGTGTTACCAGACTGTATTTGGGATCAGTCGGGACAGGTCCAGTTTGTTTCGATGACGGGGACCGCTGATGTGTCGGCCTGGGTCAAGGGAATGGCGATGGAGGGCGGAGGGGTGGCGACGGTGACCCTAGACGAGCTGCATGAGAGATTTCCGGTCCCGGCTTTGATCAAAATGGATATTGAAGGTGCAGAGCCGCGTGCCCTTGGTGGCGGAAGTAAGCTGTTGGCAAGCCTTGATCCTCCGGCTTGGATTGTGGAGCTGTACACGACGGGTCTGACCCGGATGGGGTTTGGTCCTGGCGATCTGCTCCGGTTTTTTCCGGCCTCGGATTATGATCTTTACGCGGTGAATTTCAGTCATCCCAATCCGATGTCCGAAATTCCGGTCGGGGTGGTTCGAGCCATTCCCAGACCGTGGCCGGAGAGGTGGCCGAATCATAGTAATCTTTTTGCTCTTCCCCGGCGTGGACGATTTGCGGGGAGGCTGGCTCGGGTTCGGGATCTATTTCCAGGAGGGTGATGACGAGACCTTTGGTAAGCATTTTGATTCCGGCGCGGAATGCCATGCCGTGGGTTCTACCTTGCATAGAAAGTGTGTTGGCCCAGACGTGGGCGGAGCGGGAGATCCGGGTGCACGACGATGGTTCGACTGACGGAACGCGGGAATGTCTCGAAGCGTTCGGAGAGGAATTTATTTTGACCACGTCCTCGACCTTGGGAAGCAATGTGGTTCGGAACCGACTTCTGGGGGAGGCGCGGGGCGAGTGGATTCAGTTTGTGGATGCGGACGATGTTTTATTGCCTGGGAAGATTGAGGCGCAGATGGAGGTGGCTTTGAAGGAGGACAAGGTGGATGTGGTCTATTCTCCATTCTTCTTGTTGGAGGAACGTGTGGATGCGGTTTTGGAACCCTCTTGGTATCCAGAGCCGCCTCATGATTTGTGGGAGCTTCACGTGCGGTGGCAATTAGGCCAGACGGGCACGGTCCTTTTGCGCGCATCCACGTTGAGGGAGGTGGGAGGGTGGAACGAGCAACAAGTCGTTTGCCAGGATAACGAGCTATTTTTCCGCTTACTTCGTGCGGGAGCACGGTTTGCCTGGTGTGAGCATCGAGGGGCTGCATACCGAGTGCGGTCGACGAGTTTAAGTCGAAACAAAGTATCCTTGACTCATCAGACCATGCTCGAGTTGCTGGCAGCAACGGCGGAGCATCTCCGGGCTCAAGGGGAGTGGACACCGGGTCGGGCTCGGGCAGCCGCACGCACGAGATTTGAGATCGCACGGGCGATGTGGGACGATGATCCAGAGGCGGCTCGGCGAGTGGTGCGCAAGCTTCTGGCGGAGATGCCTGATTTTGTGCCGGTGGAAGACGCTTCGCGGATGTATTGTTGGGCGTGGCGAACGGGAGGATTTCCCGTAGCCCAGGCGGTGCGACGGATGGGACACCGGTGGTTCCAGCGATGATTTCGGCCATTGTTCCGACGTATCATCGGCCAGCCTCGTTGAGGCGGTTGCTAGAAGCGCTGGCACAGCAGACGGTTCGGCCGGACGAAGTGATTGTGGCTAATGCGGGTGAAGTGCCGGTTCCCGAGGTGGGATCCGGCCTGGTGGTGCGGGAAGTGAGGTGTCGGGAAGCTCACGCCGTGCGTCAACGGATGGCTGCGATTCAAGAAGCTCGTGGAGATTGGCTGCTTTTGCTGGATGACGACGTGGTTCCTGAAACCGATTGCGTGCGACGGCTAATGGAACCGTTGTGGGGGGATTCGGGGCTGGTGGCGACGACGGCCTCCTTCTCGAATCACGATTGGTCCCGACCGACCTGGGCGTGGCGGGCCTATTTGTGTTGGTGTTACGGGGTGCGAAGAGATGAAGAGGTGCAGGGCCGGGTGCTGGGACCGTTGTTAAGGTTTGGGTATTTTGATGAAGAACCGGGGTCGGTGCGGCCGATGGAGTGGCTCGGGGCCGGGAATTCGTGTGTGCGCCGATCGGCGTTTGAAGCGGTGGGAGGATTCTCGGACTTTTTTCTTCATCGATCGACCCTGCACGAGGATGTGGATTTGGGTTTGCGGTTGCGGCGGTTGGGACGGATCGGGTTATGTCGACACGCGAAGATGGCGCATGAGCAGGCCTCCAGCGGTCGGTTGGATCCGGCGCTAGTGGCAGAGGATGATCTCTATAATCGTTTTCAGGTGCTCCATCGGACCATGGGTCTCTCGCGGCAGGAAGCGCTTGGGTTGGTTCGGGTTTATGACTGGGTAGAAGGAATCAGTCATGTGGTGGGCCGAGGGCTATGGCGCGATCCGAAGCTGGTGGCGGCCCGGTGGCTTGGACGACGACGGGCTTGGCGTCGGTTGAAGGAAGGTGAATGAAAAACTATTTCCGCCTTTTGTGGAATCATCCGACGCCGATTCGTTTTGTGACGGCACGGTTGCTGATGGTGACGGGGGGATGTCGGTGGTGGACGATTCGTCAGGATGGGTTTCGGCTGCGGTTTGTGCCCTCGAACGCGGCCATGAGCTTGTGGATGAATCCCGGAGTGCGGAAGGGTGACCACGCGTTTTTTCGGGCTTGGTCGAAGGCGGGTGATTGGTGTGTGGACGTCGGGGCGAATATTGGTGAGGTAGCGCTGGCGCTAGCCGTTGCGGTCGGGCCCAAAGGGAGAGTGATGGCTGTTGAGCCCCATCCGAGGACGTGTGGATGGCTTCGGGAGAATATCGCCTTGAATGGGTTGGAGCATGTGACCGTGGTCCAGGTCGGGGTCGGGGAGAAGGCGGGGGTGATGCGGTTGACGGATTCCCGGAGAGACGACATGAATCATGTGACCGATGGCGAGGGGGTGGACGTGGAGGTGAAGAGACTGGACGAGCTGGTCAAGGAGTGGAATCAGCTGGATTTGTTAAAAGTGGATGTGGAGGGCTACGAGCTTCCGGTTTTGCGTGGGGGAGCAGCTGTGATGTCGCGAGTGCGATGTGTCGTGGTGGAGATTTGCCAGGACAATTTCCGGCGTTTCGGTTATGAAACCGGGGATCTCTTGGAATGGATTAGGGGCTCTGGTTTCTCTCTTTTTCGTTCGCTGGAACCTGGGCGATTGAAATCGGTCCCGATCGATTATCTTCCGCAAGGGTTTGAAAATGTGATTGGGGTGCGGGATGTGGCCGAGTTGAAAGCGAGAACCGGTTGGGAGGTCGTGGGTTGAGGTGGAGCATTATTTTTCCGACGCATAATCGGAGAGAATGTGCGTTGGCGAACTTGGAACGGCTGCGGGAGTTAGAACCGCCGGCAGATGAGATTCTGGTGTGTGCAGATGGGTGTTCCGATGGAACGGCGACAGCTATCCGGGAACAATATCCCGAGGTCCGGTTGATCGAGACGGCGGGGGTCGGTTCGGTGGCGGCTCGGGATTTGTTGATGCGGGCGGCGACCGGGGATTGGGTGTTGTCGCTGGATGACGATAGCTACCCGTTGG
>JBDNCR010000135.1:0-5500 GCA_046719555.1 Verrucomicrobiia bacterium
CGACCTCAAAGCCGTCATCTCCCATCAGGCCAACATCCGGATCATCGAAGCCCTGGCTGAAAAGCTTAAAGTCCCCTCGGACAAATGCTTCGTCAACGTCCACCGTTATGGCAACATTTCGGCGGCTTGCATCCCGGTTGCTCTCCATGAGGCCCGCACCGAAATGAACCTCCAGCGGGGGGACAAACTTCTCCTCGTCGGCTTTGGAGGCGGCCTCACCTGGGCCTCGGTTCTGCTGGAATGGTGAGGCGCCGAGGTCGCCTTACTTGGCGCGTGCCGCTTCCCGTGCCGCCTTCTGTTCCCGGCGTCTTGCCTCCTCAGCCAGCAGAGCCCGTAACTCGTGCCGCACCACCTCGCGTGAAATTTGGCCGGTGTGACGGTTGATGACATTCCAGTCGCGATCCAGGATGAAGGTCGTCGGCACACTTTCCAACCCGCCGAAATCGTTCCCGGTCTCAATGGAACCGACCAGCACCGGATAATCCATCCGCATTCGTTCCACAAACTCCCGTAACACCGGCCCTTTGGTCTCATCCACCGACACTCCCACCACGCGCACGCCCTCGGACGCAAACTCCTCCTGCAACGCCACCAGGTCCGGAATCTCCCGAATAGTTCCGGGGCTCCACCGCGCAAAAAAATTCAGCACCACCCACTCGCCCCGCCATCTTTCCGCATCCACCTCCTCGCCCTCCAGCGACGGCAACACCAGACGTGGCCCTGGCATGGGAATAATGTTGGGGGGAGGGGGCCGCAATTGCTCTTCGCACCCGATCAGAACCAGTCCGGGCACCACCAAGGCTAGGGCTCCCAGCCCGCATCTGGTCATCCGCTGCACGAGCTTCACCATCGGCATTCAAACCCTGCTGCCCCTGCCGACGCAAGAGCCAAAGCCGTCGGGGTCTGCCTGGCCCTTGATCTTCCTTGCTTTCCGCTCTCCTAACCCATTCCGCGCAAACCGGTTGCGTTTATAGAAAAACCCAAAGAAACCCTTGTCCCCATCCCCCCTTTTTGGGACAATTTCCCGAATATGGCAGACCCGACCCCGGACGCAAACTCGCCCATCACCGAAACCTACAACGCTTCCAAACTCGGCAAACTGGAAGGCCTGGAAGCCGTTCGGCAAAAGCCGGGGATGTATATCGGTGGCACCGACGAACGCGCGCTTCATCACTTGGTCTCCGAAGTTCTCGACAACTCGGTCGACGAACACCTCGCTCAGCACTGCCGACGGATTGACGTCACCATTCACGTCGACGGCTCCATCTCCATCAAAGACGATGGTCGTGGCATCCCGGTCGACATCCACCCGCAATTCAAAATTCCTGGTGTCGAATTGGTTCTGACCACCCTCCACTCTGGGGGTAAATACGGCCAGGGCGGTTACAAATTCTCCGGCGGCACCCATGGCGTGGGGGCCAAATGCGTCAACGCCGTCTCGGAATGGTTCGAAGTCGAAGTCTATCGCGACGGCAAAGTCCATCACATGGAGTTTGAGCGGGGCAAAACCGTCAAAAAACTCGAGGTCATTGGCAAAGCCAAATCCACCGGCACCCTCATCACCTTCAAGCCCGACCCGGAAATCTTCCGCGAGACCACCACTTTCAAAGCCGAGACCATTGCCGCGCGTCTTCGTGAACTCGCCTTCCTCAACCCGGGCCTCGAAATTTCCTTCCTCGACGAACGCGACGAGAAATCCGAGCGCCACACCTACCACTACCCCAACGGCGTCGAAGAATTCGTCAAGGAACTCGGCAAAAACAAAAACGCCATTCACCCCAAACCGATCGCGATTAAAAAGCAGACCACGGTCACCAACGATGACAAATCGATGGAGATCCACCTCGAAGTCGTTCTCCAATACAACGACACCTACAACGATCAGGTCCTCTGTTTCACCAACACCATTCACAACCCTGACGGCGGCACCCACCTCAGCGGCTTTCGCAACGCCCTAACCCGCTCCATCAATCAATACGCCAAGTCCAACAACTTACTGAAAGACAAAGATCCTCAAATCAGTGGGGACGACGTGCGTGAAGGGCTCACCGCCGTCATTTCCGTGAAACATTCTGACCCCAAATTCGAATCCCAAACCAAAGTCAAACTCATCTCCCCCGAAGTCGAAAGCATGGTCCAATCCGCCACCTACGAAGGCCTCATGCTTTTCTTCGACAACAACCCCGGCATCGCCCGAAAAATTATCGATAAATCCCTCGAAGCTGCCCGGGCCCGCGAAGCCGCCCGCAAAGCCAAAGAAGCCGTTCGCAAAACGGCCATGTCCGGCGGTGGTCTGCCCGGCAAACTGGCCGACTGCTCCAGCCGCAATCCGGAAGATTCTGAACTCTTCATCGTTGAGGGTGACTCAGCCGGTGGCTCGGCCAAACAGGGGCGCAACCGCCACACCCAAGCCATCCTCCCCATTCGCGGTAAACTCATCAACGTTGAGAAGGCTCGCATCGATAAAGTCCTTCAGAACAACGAAATCCGCGCCATGATCACCGCCGTTGGCACCGGCATCGGCTTGGGCGATGGCGAGGGATCGTTCAGTCTGGAGCGACTCCGCTACCACAAGATCGTCATCATGACCGATGCCGACGTGGACGGCTCCCACATCCGCACGCTTCTCCTGACCTTCTTTTTCCGTCAAATGCCAGAACTGGTCAAACAGGGCTTCATCTACATCGCTCAACCCCCGCTCTATCAAATCAAACGTAAAAAACGGGAAGAATATGTCGAGGATGATGCCAAACTTAACCGCATCCTCATCCAACTCGGCTCCGAAGACATCCGCCTCCGCAACCTCGCCGATGGCAAACAATTCAGCCAAAAACAGCTTGAAGAGATTCTCAACCTTCTCGAAACCCTCGACAAATTCTCTCAAGCCATCCGCCGCCACGGTGGCGACTTTGCCGATTACCTCGACGCCCGCGATCCGGAGACCCACGAACTCCCGCGCCACCTGGTCAAAGTCCGCGAAGGGAACAAGGAATCGGTTCATTATTTTGTTCGAGACGCCGACCTGACCTCTTTCGCTGCCGGTCACCCCGACTTCAACCTCTTCGGCGCGGCTGAACCCGATGCCGAGGCCGAAGATGACCCCGACACTCCACGCAGCTCCGCTAAAGCCGAAAAAGGGCCGATTCGCCGCTTCAAACACGTCGAGCTTCACGAGTCCAAATCGGTTGCCGACCTCCTGGCCCGGCTGGGCCAAAAGGGGCTTCACATCGATCACTACGCCGCCCAGGACAAACCTCTCTTTGAGATCATCGAAGGCGAAGGCGAACAGGAGAAAGTCAAACCTCTCTTCTCCATTCCCGAAATTCTCGCCACCGTCCTGGAAATCGGAAAGCGTGGGGTCCAAATCAAACGGTTCAAGGGACTTGGCGAAATGAACGCCAAAGAACTCTTTGAAACCACCATGGACCCCGCCAAGCGGATCTTACTCCGGGTCACTATTGGCGACGCGATTGAGGCGGAAGAAATGTTCACCCGCCTCATGGGCGAAGAGGTTGAACCGCGCCGCCAATTCATCGAAGACAACGCGCTTAACGTTCGGAACCTCGATGTCTAGGCGAACCGGGCCTCTCCTTTGGGTTGAGATCAAATGACCAGGAACCGCATTCCGTTTGTGAACCTCGCCGTCCTCGAACCCTGCCACGATTTCTCCCTGAGAAGCCAAAGGCTCTTCCGCCTTGCTACCGCCGCCTGTCCGCCCCCACCAACTTTTAACCCCTCAAACCACCTCTGCCTATGACCGATCCCCTTCTTTCCGGAACCGAACGCGTCCAACCCGTCAACGTTGCTGACGAGATCAAAAACTCGTTCCTCGACTATTCCATGTCGGTCATCATCTCTCGGGCGCTTCCCGACGTTCGCGATGGTCTGAAACCTTCCCAGCGCCGCATCCTCTACGCGATGTATGAGCTCTCCCTTTTCCCCGGACGCAAACACATGAAATGCGCCAAAATCTGCGGGGACACCTCCGGGAACTATCATCCGCATGGAGAAGCCGTCATTTATCCCACTCTGGTTCACATGGCCCAACCCTGGTCGATGCGAGACCCCCTGGTCGATCCCCAGGGCAACTTCGGGTCGGTCGAGGGCGATCCCCCGGCCGCCATGCGGTATACCGAAGCCCGACTCACCGCGCTGGGGGCCTCCCTCATGCAGGACATGGATCAGGACACGGTCGACTTCGTTCCAAACTACGACGAGCGCCTTACCGAACCGGTCGTCTTTCCCGCCGCCTTCCCCAACCTCCTGGTCAACGGCGGCACTGGCATCGCCGTCGGCATGGCCACCAACCTGCCTCCCCACAACCTTTCGGAGATCATCGCCGCCATCTGCGCCCAGATCGACGACCCCGACATCACCCTCCCCCGGTTGATGAAAATCGTCAAAGGCCCCGACTTCCCCACCGGCTGCACCATTGTCGGCACCGAAGGCATTCGCAACTACCTCGCCACCGGGCGCGGCTCGGTCAAAGTTCGTGGCCGGATCCACACCGAAGAACTGAAAGGGGGCCGCGAACAACTCGTCATCACCGAAATCCCCTACGCCGTCAACCGCGAGGAACTCGAAAAGAAAATCGCGGAACTGGCCAATACCAAAGTCATCCCCGACATCTCCGGCACCCGCAACGAATCGGACGAAAACACCCGGCTGGTCATCGAACTCAAGCGCGATGCCAACCCCAAAGTCGTCATCAACAACCTCTACAAACACACCCAGCTCGCCACCTCCTTCTCCGTCAACATGCTCGTCATCGACGGTGGCAAGCCCAAGACCCTCAATCTCAAAGAACTCATCAACTGTTACATCGACCACCGACGCGACGTCATCCTCCGTCGCACCCGGTTCCTGCTTCGCAAAGCCGAAGACCGGGCCGAGGTCCTTGAAGGTTACCTCGTCGCCCTCAACAACCTTGACGAGTTCATCCGCATCATCCGTCAGTCCGCCAATCGTGACGAAGCCCGAATCCAGCTCGCCGGCTACGAATTTCCCCGCGCGGTTGTCGAAACCTGGGGCATCCAAGTCCGCAATGAACAACGTCTCCGATCGGGTCGCTATGCCCTCACCGATCGTCAGATCGATGCCATCCTTGACCTCCGCCTCTACCAGCTCACCGGGATGGAACGGGACAAAATCCAGGCCGAATACGCCGAACTCCTCACCACCATCGCCGACCTTCTCGACATCCTCGCCCGCGAAAGCCGGGTTATGGCGCTCATCAAAGAAGAACTCCGCGCCATCGATGCCAAACACGGTTCCAAACGGCGGACCGAAATCGTGCCCGATGAGGGGGAACTGGCCATCGAAGACCTCATCGCCAACGAACAGGTCGTCGTCACCATCACCCACAACGGTCTTATCAAACGGACCAACGCCGACCTCTACCGCGCCCAGCGCCGGGGTGGAAAAGGGGTCACCGGCATGGCCCTCCGTGAAACCGAGAAACCCGAGGACTCGGATTTCCTCGAACATCTCTTCATTAGAT
>JBDNCR010000136.1:0-5495 GCA_046719555.1 Verrucomicrobiia bacterium
GGGGTGGTGGAGATGATCCGCGAGTGGCCGACGGGCGAAGACAGGGAGCTATGGGTCGTAGGTGGGCCGGTTGACGCGGACTATGCGAGGAAGATTTCCGATGCGGCCCGAGAGAAACAAGATGTGCAGGTTCGTGATGAACGTTTATCGGAGGAAGAGCTGGCGGTTTGGCTTTGTGCGGCCGACGCGGTTCTGTTCCGCTTCCATGAAGTGGCTTCTTCCGGATCATTGTGTCTGGCCCTCGGCTTGGGCAAAGCGGCGGTGGTCCCGGTTCATGCGGCGCGGACAGTTCCGGAAGGCATGGACGCGTTGGTCCGGTATTACGATCCGAGCGAAGCCTCGGGATTTGCGAATGCGGTCCGGTCGATTTCGCCAGGGGCTGACCATTCCGAAATGGCCCGGAAGTGGCGGAACGACCACGATCCTAGGGTCGGTGCGCGTATTCTCCGCGATCTTTACCGGCGGTTGGCCGGAGGCACATCATGAAACCGTTTGTGTTTATTGTGCCTTTGAGGGCCCGGGCGCGTTGCCGAAATTGGACGCTGACCTCCGCCCTGTGTGTCCGGGCGGTTTCTTCCATGCTGGCCGTCGAAGAAGAGGGGGTGAGGGTGATCCTGGTGTGCAATGAACGTCCGGAAGGATTGGCGAATGATGAAAGGCTTCGGGTGATTGAGGAGGATTTTCCTGTGCCGGAGCCTTCCGGTAAGGCGCCCTTGGAGGACAAGTTTCGAAAGATTCATCGGGGATTGGTCGAGGCCAAACCGCTGATGCCGGGTTACCTGATGCTCGCCGATGCGGATGACTGCATCAGCAATCGGTTGTGTCCCTGGATCTTGTCGCGGTCGGAGCCTGGAAACTGGCGGTTGAGCCGGGGTTATCTCCATGATGAAGGGTCGAGCACGGTTTTGGTGCATCCCGAATTCCACCTGCAGTGCGGCACGTCTCATGTTGCCTGGTGTCAAGCCGAGGATTTGCCTGACGATGCGGGCTCGGGGATGGGAAGCTGTTTCTGGCTGAGATTCGGCCACCACATTATTGATGAGGAGATGGCCCGTTTGGGTCGGCCTTTTCAAGACGTTCCGTTCCCGGGTGCTGTGTATGTGGTGGGTCATCCGGACAATTATACCGCCTTCCGATTATCGGATTGGAGCGGGTGGCGGCAAAAGATTTTTCGTTGGACAAGGACCCGTCCGCTGACGGCCTCGCTCCGACGCGAGTTCAATCTCTACCGGCTAAAGAGTTTAGAATGAAAGGGGCGATGAACTTGTTCAGTTTGGCGCGCTTGGAAGGTTGGGGGGCAGCGTGGCGGACGTTGCGGCACCGGTGCGCGGAGCGTTTTTATGAGTGGTGGTTTGGGGTGGAGACGACAGAGGAAGTGAAGGCGGAGGAGCTGGGATTCAATTCGGTGGAGTGTCACTTTTATGCCGCGACGGATTATTGGTCGTTGTTTCGGGTGCTGGCCAGGCTTCGTCCGGATCGGAGGGTGGATGTCTTTCTTGATTATGGATCAGGCAAGGGCCGGGCCTTGATTATCGCTGCGGCGCAGGGAGGGTTCCGCCGGATTATCGGTGTGGAGATCGCAGAATCTCTCATCGCGGCGGCTCGTCATAATCTTGAGGCCGCGCGGCCCCGTCTGAAGTGCCAGAATATTACCCTGGAGGGAGCGGGGGCTGATGTTTTTGAGGTTCCCGTGGAGGTGACGCACGCCTATTTTTGCAATCCGTTCCACGGTCAGATTTTGCGCGAGACGTTCCGCCGGTTGCAGGATTCCATCCGGCGGCGGCCACGTCGAGTTGTGATTATTTGCCGGTTGCCCGAGCAGTCAGCGATGGAACGGGAGTTGCCCGCTTACCCTTTTTACAGGACCAGACGGGTGGTGGAGTTTCATCGGGCGTTACGTTATTGGATCTTTGAAATGGACGGTTCAACGCCGGAGGTTTGACCGCAGATGGTTCCAGCCCGATTTGAGTCGAGAGGCACCGGCTTTTCGTGCCAGGTGGCGGAATTTCTGGGCCAGGATTCGACGTGCGGCCACCCAACCGGGTTTGAGAAGGCTGCCCTCCACCAGAGGAATCGAGTCGTTGGCCCATTCGCTTTTGTAGCGGGCGGCTCCTTTTCCGAAGTCAAAGATCTCAATGTTGAGGTCGCAGGCTTCGCGAATCATTTCGCGGAGGAGGATGAGTCCGGGAGAATAGGCTGCCCAAGTAGGGTGGTAAGCAGGAAACCAGTAGTGCCAGATCCCGTTTTCATGAAGGCCAAGGTGAAGGGCGATGGGCGTGTTCTGGCATTCGAGGACCGAGAGCCGAACACCCCAAGCAGGGAACTCTCGGTTTTGCCGGAGAAGATGATGAAGCAGTTGGCGGTCGGTTGGTTGGGCCAAGACGTCACGAACTCCTGTGGTTCGGTATTGGCTCCGTTTCCAGGTCATAAGGAGGTCGAGCAGTTCGGAACGGGGCTGATGGGAAATAAAGCGCCAGGGACCTTTTTCCCTAAGGAGTTTTCTCTCTTTGCGGGCGAGGGTGTCCCAAGCCGACCCACGCTGTCGCCAAAAGCGGATGAGATTGGAATATCCGGGGTTGAGGCGGATGACGGGGGAGGAGGTGCGCCGCCAGGTGGTGATATCCCAGGCGGCAGCACTGGGAACGCCGTGATCGATGTCGAGGGCTTCGAGCCCGGCGGCGGTCAGGATGTCCGTGGGCGGGAGGCAGGGCAAGGGAGTCCCAATGACTCCCTGGTAATCGACGAAATGGCCGCCGGCAGGAACGGCAGTCTTCCAGCCTTGTCGTTGAAAGGGCAGAAAGCCATCGCAGCCTTCGGGGCTTTGGAAGGCCAGAACTTCGACGTTCTGATAAATATCATGGACGGCGTTGAACCAGGAGGGGCTGAAGAAAGGGTGGAGCAGGCCGGCTTGAATACGGAGATGCTGCCAGCGATCGTGGTGCGGGTTCATGGCCGACCAGGGGATCCGCTCGATGGTGGCAGGCATGGCTGCTATTGACTATTTCTTCGATGAAGGCAAATGGCAAACTTCCGGTGCAGGGTCCTGAGGTTGGGCGGTGGCTAGGAGGGAGGGACCGGTGGTTTCCGCAGGGGTGGGTGCGTCGGGGGCGTTACCTGACGGGCGGAGGAGGGTGTGTTCGGCTGGTCCCAGAGTGGAACAAGGGCCGATTGAAATTGCCGCCTTTTAAGGAAGGCACGCATGTGGTTTTGGAGGTCGCGGGAAGGGTTTCTAGCTGGGCGATGGAGCCGTTTATTGAGTTGCGCGGACCGGACACGGTTGGCATCTACGGTTTGGCTCCGGGCGAGAAAGGCTGGTTCCGCTTTTGTCTGCCGAGGATGGTCGGGGAGCGGGATTCGACGTGGGAGATTTTTTGCCGGGGAGTTGGTTGGGAGGAAGAGGGCAGTTTGGTCTGGGTGAGCCAGGAAAGGCCCCAGCGGGAGGAGAGGATTCTGATTGTGGCGCCTCATCCGGACGATGCCGAGATTGCGGCCTACGGATTTTATTCAACTCATGCGCCGAGGGCGTGGATTCTGACCTTGACCGGGGGTGAGTGGGGTAGTTGCCCTGCGGTCGGGGAGGGCGTGGGGGAGCGGACTCGCCGGGCGGAGGTGCGAGTGGCTGAAAGTTTGGAGTTGCCGGTCCGGGCGGGGATCTTGGGTAGTCGAGTGGGTAATCTGATGCTGCCGGACGGGGGACTTGGGGCCCTGATTGAGGAGGGGGTGTGCCGAGTTCAGGTGGATCGGGGGCTGCTCCGGCGGGTGCGGGAGCGTTTTCCTGAGGCGATTCTTCCTGGTGCCTGGTGTGAGGGCGCGGCCGATGCTGTGGATCAGTTGTCGCGATGTTTGGAGGAGATCCGTCCGGATATCGTGGTGTGTCCGCATTGGCTGGATTCGCATCGGGATCATCAAGCGACGGCTTGTTTGTTGGGGAGGGCGGGGTTCCGAGCCGAGTGGCGGCCCCGGGCGATTTACGCGTATAGCGTGCATCCGCTGTATTCCGAACTGGAGCCGTTGGGGAGGGAGGGCACGACCGTGGCACCGCCGGCCCTTTTGAGCGACGCGATTTTGCAGGACTTTCACGTGCACGATCTTGATGAGGCGACCATGGCAGCCAAGAAGAAGACTTTGCAGGGGATCAGCGATTTGCAGGATACGGTCCCGAAACCTTCGGTGTGGCTGGATGGGTTGGCGTGGGTCCTTGGTTCACGGGAGCCCGGATCGTTTGTGAGGAGGGCGGTCCGACGGCAGGAATGGTTTGAGGTGTTTGAGCCGGAGACGTTTTTTAAGAGGGCGGCATGAACGGGGAAGATCCTCCGCTGGTCTCCATTTTGATTCCGGCCCGTAACGCGGGGCGTTGGATCAGGCGGTGTGTGGAAAGCGCGTTGGCGCAGGACTGGTCCCGAGTGGAGGTATGGGTTTGCGAGGACGGATCGACGGATGAGACGGCGGCGATTCTGGCGGAGTTCGGAGAGCGGATTCGGGTCATCGAGGGGGGGGGAAAGGGTTCCAATCCAGCTCGTAACCGGCTTTTGGAAAGGGCTTCGGGGGAATGGATTCAGCATCTGGATGCGGATGATGAGATGAAACCGGATAAGATCAGTCGGCAGTTTGCCGAAGCAGGGAATTCCGCCGAAGTGGATGTGCTTTACAGTCCGACCATTGATGAAGTTTGGAATGACGGCCAGCGGGTGTCTGCCGTCACCAGTCATGTGGGGTTATCCCTCGACCCGGTGTCCCAGTGGTTTTTGTGGGAATTGTCCCAAGCCAACGGGAGTCTGTGGAGAAAAGCGTCGTTGGTTCGGATCGGAGGCTGGAACGAGGCTCAGGCTTGTTGCCAGGATAATGAGTTATATGCCAGGGCCTTGCGAAGTGGATTGCGGTTTAAGTTTTGTCCGACGGCCGGAGCCATTTATCGAATCTGGAGCCGGGAGAGCCTTTCCCGACGTGATCCGTTGGAATCGTTGAGGGTCCGTTGGAAGCTGATGGAGGAGATGTGTGCCTGGCTGGAGGGGAAAGCGTTGTGGACGGCGGTTCGGAGGCGGAGCGCGGGCCAGGCTTTTCTTGAACTCTGCCGACAGTGGGCGTTGCACGATCCGGATGCTGCGGCGGGCCTGTTTGCCCGGAAGAAGGAAGAGGGGTTGATTGCCTTGGCCGGGCCCGCGGCGCCGTTTTTGTATGCCTGGACCTGCCGGATGTTCGGGTTCAGGGCGGCGGAACAAATCGCGGCTTTCAACCGAAAGTGGTGAAGGGGTTACCGGCATATTCCGTCGTCATTCCGACCAATCGGGCAGGGGCGCTGCTGTCGCGGACGCTGGAGAGTTTGAAGAGGCAGACTCATCCCCCGGCAAGGGTGGTGGTGGTGGATGCGACGCGTGAGGCGAAGGCCCTGGATTTGTGTCGGGATTCCGGATTGACCGATATTCTCCATGTTCATTACCGGGGGGAGCCGAGCGCGGCCTGTCAGCGCAATGCGGGGATCGGCGAGGTGGAGACGC
>JBDNCR010000137.1:0-5476 GCA_046719555.1 Verrucomicrobiia bacterium
TCGCGATATAATTGTGGGCAGCATGATAGGGCATGCCGCACATCGGGACGCCGTTCCGTTTGGTCAGAGTCAGGTTGAGACTGCTGGCCCCGACTTTCGCGTCGTCAAAAAACATTTCGTAGAAATCCCCCAGCCGGAACAGCAGCAGGGCATCGGGCGGAATCTCTTTCTTGATGCGCTGATATTGCTGCATCATCGGAGTGAGGTTGTCGCCCATAGGAAGCTGGAGGTTCGGTTCCGATAAGTGGCCAGGGACAACCCCCGAATCGGGCGGCTACTCCGAGACCAGGGTCCCGACGTTTTGCCCGAGGACCACCCGCCGAAGGTTACCCTTGAGGAAAACATCGAACACGATAATCGGCACCCGGTTATCCATGCAAAGGCTCAACGCCGTCGAGTCCATGACCTTGAGCCGTTTGTTCAAGGCATCGATGTAGGAAATCCGATCAAACCGTTTGGCCCTGGGGTTTTTCATCGGATCACTGTCGTAAATGCCATCCACTTTGGTCGCCTTAAGCACCACATCGGCTCCAATCTCACTGGCCCGCAAGGCCGCCGTGGTGTCCGTGGAAAAATAAGGGTTCCCGGTCCCCGCGACAAAAATAACGACCCGCCCCTTCTCCAAATGCCGAATGGCCCGCCGCCGAATGAAGGGCTCCGCCACATTCTTGATATCAATCGCACTCTGAACCCGGGTGAACACGCCGACCTGCTCCAGGGCGTCCTGAAGGGCCAGACCATTGATCACTGTGGCCAACATCCCCATGTAATCGGCCGTCGTCCGGTCCATCCCCTGATGGGAAGCCGTCAGCCCACGCCAGATGTTGCCTCCACCAATCACAATCGCCACTTGAACCCGCATGGCGTGGATTTCTTTGACCTGGAGAGCGATCCGCCGACCGACCTCGGCGGAGAGCGATTCGTCCCCCGCCTTGAGCACCTCCCCGCTAAGTTTGAGAAGGATCCGCTTGAATTTCGGCCGTTGGGAGGAGGTTCGGGGCATGGGGCATGACATTTCGGAGACGGCGTGCGGGATGTCAACCGAAAGCTTCGCCCCACGGCAACGAAGAGCCCAGCCCTTCGTTGCGAAGACCAAGCTCAATCCGTGGCGCGAAAGGGTCGGCTTGAGGATTGACGGCAGACATTAAACCGATAGACACGGTTCACCGACCTTAACCATGTCCGCCGTCGCCCCCCGTCCTCTCGACGGGAATCGTCGGCGCAAACATGGGAAAAACCTCCGCGTGGGGGCCGGCCCGTAAACCTGAACGAAAGACTGTCGTATGGATCGTCCGCTGCGTCTTGCTAAACTCTTGGTGAGTGTTGGGGCCTTGCTCACGATCGTGCCGATCGGCTTCATGATTGTCTCGGTCATTGCGCTCCAGCCCGATCCGTGGTCCGCGCTGATGTCGCTGGGCTGGGCGGTGATCGTCGCCATTGCCCTGCTCCCGCTCGGCTTAGCCTTCCTCTTCGGCGGGCTCGGCTGGCTGGTGGCTGTCAAACGGCAAATGAAGCAGGAACTGGAGGAGGACGACGATGCGGCGGATGAAGGCGGGGCCAATCGGTCCTGACCCCCAAGCCCCCTCGGGTGCCCCCTGGCAAGAAGCGTTGACCTTACCGCTCCACCCTTTAGGTTGATCCTGGTTTTGGGAATCACGGAGCGTAGCACAGCTTGGTAGTGCGCCTGGTTTGGGACCAGGAGGTCGCAGGTTCAAATCCTGTCGCTCCGACCCCTTAAATCCCCGGGCCATCACCCGGATTCTTCCAAACGTTCCTGACCGTTGTATGGACGCCACCGCCCGCCGCGAACTCCTCGATGCGCTGGACCTCTACTTCGACGCGGTCGCCTCGCAGAAGACCGATCGCCCCGCTGATCTGCTGGCCGTCTTCGCCACCGTCGATGCGGTCGAGGCGCGCCACGCCGCCGCCATGCCACCGATGCTGCGACATTATTTCGAGGGGAAAAGTTACCGCAAAGCCCGAGACTTCCTCCACGCCATGCCAGGAGCGGCATGATCATCGACCTCGAGCTCGAATGTCCTCATTGCGGGGAATCCTTCACCTCGACCGCCGACACCTCCGCTGGCAACTATCAGACGGTGGAAGATTGCGCGGTCTGCTGCCGACCGATGGTGGTTCATATCGAGTGCGAGCCAGGCGAGGTGCGGGCAGCCTGGACCGAACCGTGTTAAGGTGCCGATATGTTAACCCTTCACGATCTCAAGGAACTGGCCGAACACCACCCGCAGGCGCTCCAGGCGGAGGTGACCGAGTTTGAGTTGCGGGGCATTCGTTTCGGAGGCGACTGCGGACCACGCTTCATGGGGGTGGTCAATCTCTCTGCCGATTCTTGGTATCGGGAAAGCGTCGCCCTGACCACCGAGAATGCCGTCCGCCGCGGCCTCCGACTCCGGGCCGATGGAGCTCACTTGGTCGATGTCGGGGCCGAGTCCACCTTGGCGGCAGCCGAGCGGGTGGACCCGGAAAGACAATGCGGGCGGCTGCTCCCCGTCGTGCGCGAACTGACGGCGGCGGGCGTGGCGGTCTCCGTTGAAACCTATCACCCGGACGTGACCCGGGCCTGTTTAGAAGCAGGCGCCGCCGTGTTGAACCTCACCGGGACCGTCGGCACCTCCGAGTTCTACCGACTGGTCGCCGACCATGGAGCCGGGGTGATCATCTGTTACGTTGCCGGGGCTCACGTGCGGGAGGTGGGCGACTTGATTCTGGGCTCCGACCACACCGAAGTGCTTCGGGACTATTTCGCCCGACAGATCGAGTTGGCCACCCAGGCGGGAGTTCAACGGATCTGGATCGATCCGGGCATGGGGTTTTATTATCGAAACCTCGGCGACAGTGCCGCCCGGGTCCGCTATCAAATGGAGACCTTCCTCAACACCTTCCGTCTGCGGACCCTCGGCTGGCCTACCTGCCACGCCCTCCCTCACGCCTTTGAATACTTTGAGGACGATGTCCGGTGTGCGGAACCCTTCTTCGCCGTCCTCGCACTCCTCGGCCGGACCGACCTTCTCCGCACCCACGAGGTCTCCCGGGTCCGAGCGGTGGCTCGGACTTTGGAGGTTTTTCAAGCGACTCCAGCCACGGCGGCCTAGTTCAAAATCGGTCACCTCGTCTCTGCTCTTTCCATTTAGATCAAAAACCCTAACCTCCCATCAGCGTCCCCATAGCTCAAATGGATAGAGCAGGGCTCTCCTAAAGCTCAGATGGCGGTTCAATTCCGCCTGGGGACAGACTGGATTTCAATGAGACTGTTTGCCCGAATCACTGGCCTTCTTTTCACAGCGGGAACCCTTGGGCTTTCCGGTTGCACCCAACACAAAGAGGGCTTTTCCGGCCCTTCGATCAACACGGACGAACCCAGCTATTCCTCCGGCATCGAACGCAGCAAAGACCAACCTCAAGTCGAACGTGAGGCCAGGGTCGACTTCTTCAAAGTCCGCAACTCCTTCTAACTTCACGTGCGCCCCTGCCTCACCGTCGTCATTCCCGTCTTCAACGAACGGGCCACCGTGGCCCACCTTCTCCAGCGGGTCCTTCGCCAGCCGAGCGTCGCCGAGGTCATTGCCGTTGACGACGGCTCCTCCGACGGGTCGGTCGAGGAACTCGACCGGCTCGCCGAGTCAGAGCCGAGACTCCGCGTGCTGCGACACCCCGCCAACCGAGGCAAAGGTGCCGCCCTCCGCACGGGCTTTGCTCATGCCACCGCCGACTTCGTCATCGTCCAGGACGCCGACCTCGAATACGACCCGGCCGATTATCCGATTCTCCTCGCACCCCTGCTGGACGGGCGGGCCGACGTCGTTTTTGGTTCCCGCTTTCTTGGAGCTGGAGCCCACCGCGTCCTCTATTTTTGGCACTCGGTCGGCAACCATCTCCTCACCCTCCTGTCCAACATGACCACCAACCTCAACCTCACCGACATGGAAACCTGTTTTAAGGCCTTCCGCCGGGAGGTGGTTCAAACGCTCCACCTGACCGAAGAGCGTTTCGGCATCGAACCTGAGCTAACCGCCCGCGTGGCCGCTTACCGGCCGGTGCTGCGGATCTACGAAGTGCCCATCTCCTACCACGGCCGCACCTATGAAGAGGGAAAAAAAATCGGTTGGCGCGACGGCGTCCACGCTCTCTGGTGCATCCTCAAGTTTTGGGCCCAAGAACAGTTCGCCCCTTCCACCCGAGGGGGAACCGCAGGTCGACGTTCACCCCCCTAAAACCCACCAGCTCCCAAGATCAGGCAGCGACCGCTCCCTGGCACGAAGATCCAGCCCCGGCGGTGCAGCCATAGCAGTGGGAGCCAACCGCAACGGGGCGGCCAGCCAGCCGGGCGGGGTCGAGGTCCCAAAGGAATTGGGGCTTGCCGTTGCGCCATTGCAGGCCGAGCTGCTGGTTGAAGTCGCAGTCATAGACTTCGCCCTGCCAGCCGATGCTGAGGGTGTTGCGGCACATGAGACCGGCCACCGCGCCGGGGTTGAAGGACTGACGGAGCAGGTCCATGTAGGTGTCGAGTTTGCCGTTGGCTTTCAGCCAGCTTTTGAAGCGGGAGATCGGCATGTTGGTGATGCAGTAGAGCCGATGGAAATCGATGTCGAAGTGTCGTTTGAGTTCCCTTTTGTAATCGGCTTCCAACTCGTCCTGGGCGGGTGGCAGTCGGTCCCCGTTCGGATTGTAAACCAGATCCAGCCGCAGGGCGTCGCTTCGCCCATAGCCAAGGGCATTGAGTTTTTGCAGGGCAAGGATGCTCGAGTCAAAGACCCCATCGCCGCGCTGAGCATTGACGTTCTCCGGACAGTAACAGGGCATGGAGGCAATGATCGTGACCTGGTGAGCAGCCAGAAACTCCGCCATCTCTTCGTAGCCAGGTTCGTTGAGGATGGTGAGGTTGCAGCGGTCGATGATGGTTTTAACCTGCGGCAGGGCGCGGAGCCTCCCGATGACATATTGGAAATCGGGAATCATCTCGGGTGCGCCGCCGGTGAGGTCCACGGTGTGGATCTCGGCACTGGCCAGCCAGTCCAGGATACGGTCGAGGGTTGGGCGGGTGATGATTTCTTTGCGCTTGGGGCCTGCATTCACATGGCAATGGACACAGGTGAGGTTGCAGAGCTTGCCGGTGTTGATCTGGAGGATTTCGGTTCGTCCACGTCGCAGGTCAAGACCGTGTCGCTGAAGCGTCTCGGCAAAGTCGGTGGGGTTGGGGGCCGTCATAAAACAAGAGAGCTCTGAGAAACGCTCGGGGGATGCTGGGCCTCGGCGTCCTCCCAAGGGCGGAGTGCCGGATGAGGCGGCATCGTGACGTTCCCCGGGCGTGGGCCAAAGGATCGAGCCGACCTGGCTTGAACAAGCCGCCGTGCCGCCTCCTGCCACCGACTCAAGTTCACCGGTCGGGCCGTGCTCATCGTCGCCTCCCGGCCAACCCGGCAATCGTTCGCAGAATGATGAGGCCTGCGGCGAGCGA
>JBDNCR010000138.1:0-5474 GCA_046719555.1 Verrucomicrobiia bacterium
TTCCAAACCAATTCACCCCAACACCACCGAACGCACCTCCGGCCTCCTCTCAAAAAAAAGCCGCAACGCTCGCCCCACCGTCTCCAAACGATCGTGCATCACCACCAAGGGCCGCGCCACCCGCGCCCGCGCCAACCGTCCCGCCAACACCTCCGGACCCGCCCCCATCCAATCCTTCGGATTCACATTCCACAACGCCACCCGCATCCCCGCCGCCATCACCACCTCCACCTGACCTGCCCGCAGCGCACCAAACGGCGGACGGAACCACCGGACCTCCACCCCCGTCACATCCTCAATCAAACGCTTCGAACCCACCAACTCCTCCACCAGATCCACCCGCTTCAACCGGGAACAACGCGCATGGGTCATCGAATGACTCCCCACCTGATGACCCCGCTCCACCAACTCCCGAACCAAAACCCGATTCCGCCGCACCTTCTCCCCAATCACAAAAAAAGTTCCTCGCCCACCCACCGCCTCCAGAGCCTCAGCCACCGCCTCCGTCGCTCCCCTCTCCGGACCATCATCAAAGGTAAACGCCCAACCACCCGCCTCCTCGGGCCCATGCCGAACCAAGGCCCCCGCACCCCCTCCCCAACACGCCCACAACAGCGCCGAATAATCCGTCACCCACCTCATACCCCCACCAGCCCCCGGACCACCCAACCCGTCTCCACCTGCCTCAACCTCCAACCAACCTCAAAACCATTCTTTTCACCCAGCCTCCAGCTCGGCACGCTCCCCCTCCTCATGTCGGGACCTTTTCTTCTCATCAACGTCAACAATACCTTCACCAAAGTCGCCCTGGCGAGCGGTTCCCGCCTCCGCCTCCACCCGCCCGTCCCCACCCGCTCCCTCAAACCCGCCTTCTTTCGCCTCCTCAAAAAACGCTTCCCATCCCACCGCGTCGTCCTGGCCTCGGTTGTTCCCCAAGCTTCCGCTCCCGCTCAACGCATCTGGAACCCTGATCACCTCGAAATCCTCTCCCATCGATCCCCCCTTGCCATTCCGATTCACTATCCCCACCCGGCTCAAATCGGCGCCGACCGCCTCGCCAACGCCGTCGCTGCCGCCCATGCCTTCCCCTTGCCCTGCATTGTCGTCGATTTCGGCACCGCCACCACCTTCGACGTCATCGCCTCCGATGGCGGTTACCTCGGAGGCGTCATTGCTCCCGGCCTCAACGCCATGACCGACTACCTCCACCAACGCACCGCCCTCCTCCCCCGCCTGACCCTGGCCGAACCCTCTCGCAACATCGGCCGCTCCACCCAAGAAGCCATGCAAATTGGAACCGTTCGCGGCTATCGCGGCCTCATTCGAGAAATCCTCCACGGCATCGCCACCGAACTCGGCCCCCTCGCCTCCGTCATCGCCACCGGAGGCCAGGGCGGACTCATTGCCAAAGGCATGCCGGAAATTGACATTGTCGATCCGCGCGTGACACTCCACGGCCTTCGGCTTGTCGCCGAACGCCGCTGGCCATGAACCGAATCGACTCCCTCTTCCCCAAGCTCCGCGCTCAGGGCCAACGCGCCCTCGTCGCCTACATCGCCGCCGGAGACCCCTCCCTCCACGCCACCGTTGACCTTGCCCTCGGCCTGGCCGAAGCCGGCGTCGACATCCTCGAACTCGGCATCCCCTTCTCCGACCCCCTCGCCGACGGCATCATCAACCAAAAAGCCGCCCAGCGCGCCCTCGACGCCGGCACCACCCTCGATGGAGTCTTCGATGCCGTCACCTGCATCCGCGCCGCCTCCCCACTCCCCATCGTCTTCTTCTCCTACTTCAACCCCATTTTCCATTACGGTCTTGACCGTTTCCTCCACCGATCCGCCGAGGCCGGCGTCGATGGCATCCTCGTCCTCGACCTTCCCCCCGAGGAAGCCGGACCCGCTTGGGACTCCGTCCCCGACCTCCGACGAATCTCCCTCATCGCCCCCACCACCCCCCCCGAACGCATGCGTCGCATCGCCGATTCCAGCTCCGGATTCATCTACTACGTCTCCCGTGAAGGGGTCACCGGCATGCAACAATCCGTCCCTCCCTCCCTCCACCAAAACGTCGCCGCCCTCAAAGCCCTCACCCCACTCCCCGTCTGCGTCGGATTTGGAATTTCCACCCCGGATCAAGCCCGCGCCGTCGCCCAAATCGCTGACGGCGTCGTCGTCGGCAGCGCCATCGTCTCCCGAATCGAGCAACTCGGCTCCTCCCCCCAACTCGTCCCAAACCTCTGCGCCTTCGTTCGCGAACTCGCCCAAGCCACCCATCAACCATGAGCCGCACCCTCGCCCTTGACCCCGGAACCAAACGGATCGGCGTCGCCATCAGCGACCCCACCCGCACCCTCGCCCGCCCCCTACCCCTCCTCCCCGCCACCCCCTTCAACGCCTTCTGCGACGCCCTCTCCACCCTCGTCCGCGATCACGAAATCGACCTCATCCTCATTGGGCTCCCCCGCAACATGGACGGCTCCTACGGCCCGGCTGCCGAACGCACCCGGGAATTTGCCGCCCGCCTCAAAGAACGAATCCTCATCCCCATCCAATTGGTCGACGAACGCCTCACCACGGTCATGGCCTCCCGACAACTCCACGAATCCGGCCTTAACACCCGCCAACAAAAATCAAAAATCGATAGCGCCGCGGCCCAAGTCCTGCTCCAAAGCTACCTTGACGGCCAAGCCCCACTTCCCTAACTCCACCTAAATGACGCGCCGCCACCACCTCGCCACCTGCATCTTGAGCCTCCTCGCCACAACCGCTCTCCAGGCAGGCGTCGGGTCTCCCGCTGAAAAACTCCAAGCCACCTCCCTCAGCCAGCCCGATATCTTCGTCGAAGACCGCATCAATGTCTCCCTCATGACCGGTCCCCTCTTCTCCCACGTCGGTCTTGGCCCCAGTCACCCCCATTTCAACTACCAAATGACCAACCTTCGTCTCGGCTGGATGCTCAACACCCCCTCCGACGACGCCGGCTGGCTTCGCGGCAACTTCGAAGCCATCGGTGAACTCTCCGCCTCCGGCGTCTTCTCCGGCTTCGGCTCCGTCGTCATCGGACCCACCTTCCTCGTCCGCTACAACTTCGTCCAGCCCGGCTGGAAATTCGTCCCCTACGTCCAAGTCGGAGCCGGCTTCGTCTACACCGACGCTTACGAAACTCGCTCCCAACGGGCCATCGGTCAGGCCTGGGAATTCACCCCGCAAGGCTCCATCGGCTTCCGCTACCTCCTCAACGACCACTGGTCCATCAACGCCGAGGCCATCTACCACCACATCTCCAACGCCGATATGTCCACTCGTAACCTCGGCATCAACGCCGTCGGTGGTCTCGTTGGAGCCTCCTACTTCTTCGACAAACTCTGGAACTAATGCGGGCCGGCTCGCCCCCTCGCTCCCCTTCAGGCAACGCCCCTCCCCGCGTCCATCGCCTCACCCTCGCCTACCTCGGCACCCCTTTCCTCGGCTGGCAACGACAAGCCCACGGCCCCACAGTCCAACAAACCGTTGAATCCGCCCTCGCCTCCATCTGGGGTCAGCCCATCACCCTCCACGGCTCCGGTCGCACCGACACCGGCGTCCATGCCCGCGCCCAAATCGCCCATTTCACCGCCCCCCCACGCCTCCCCCCACCGGTCCTCCTCCCCGCCCTCAACCATCATCTTCCCCCGGAAATTCGGGTCCTTCGCGCCTCCTACGCCCCCCAAACCTTCCACAGCCGCTTTTCCGCCATCGCCAAAGAATACCGCTACGAACTCGCCTTCGGCCCCACCCAATCTCCCTTCCGACTCGGCCTCGAATGGTTCCTTCCCCGTCCTCCCGATCTACGCCTTCTCACCGCCGCCCTGAACATCTTCACCGGAACGCATGACTTCGCCGCCTTCACCTCCAACCCCGGCTACGCCCGCGCCTCCACCACCCGCACCCTTCACCTCTGCCAACTCCGCCCCCGCCCTCACGCAGTCACCCTGATCTTCGTTGGCGATGGCTTCCTCTACCGCATGGTTCGTAACCTCGTCGGTGCCGCCATCAAAGTCGCTCGCGGCCGCCTCACCCCCGAACAGCTCGCCGCCATCCTCGCCTCCCGAAACCGCTCCCAAGCCCCTGCCTCTGCCCCCGCCTGTGGCCTCTACCTGCACCGCGTTTTCTATGACTCCGCCTCCCTTCAACGTCGTCTTGGTCGAACCTGAGATCCCGCCCAACACCGGCAACATCGCCCGTCTCTGCGCCGCCACCCGGACCACCCTTCACCTGGTCAAACCCCTCGGCTTCGAACTCTCCGACCGCACCCTCAAAAGGGCCGGTCTTGACTACTGGCAACACCTCAACTGGCGCACCTGGGACCATGCCCACGCCTTTTTCCAACAAACCCCGGCCCAACAACTCCACCTCTTTACCACCCGCGCCGGCTCCCCCTACCACCACGCCACCTACCAACCCGGAGACTACCTCGTCTTCGGCCGTGAAACCCGGGGCCTTCCCCAAAACCTCCTCGACACCTACCCCGACCGGTGCCGACGAATCCCCATGGCTCACCCCTCCGTCCGTAGCCTCAACCTCTCCTCCAGCGTCGCCCTCGCCCTCTACGAAGCCCTTCGACAATCCGGGGCCCTCGACCGCCCTTGATCCCTCATCCACCTTCTCCCCTTTTCCTCTCCCCCCCAAAAAAAGACCCCTCCGAAGAGGGGTCACATCTTTCCCAGCGCGCCGCAAGGCGCAAACCGGTTCAGTTCGACGGAGTCGGCTGCACGTGCACCCGCCGGTTGGCCCGGTCAAACGCCACCACGCCATCCGCCAGAGCAAAGAGCGTATAATCGCGGCCGAGACCCACATTCTTCCCCGGCCGAAAACGGGTGCCCCGCTGCCGAACCAAAATGTTCCCTGCCAAAACCGCTTCGCCCCCAAACTTTTTCACGCCGAGCCGTTTGCTGACGCTATCCCGTCCGTTCTGCGTGCTGCCTTTACCTTTCTTATGTGCCATCGGAACCGTCCTTTCTTCCTAACGTTAACTCAAAGAAATCCGCTTCACTTTCACCCGCAAAAACCGCTGCCGATGTCCCACCGTCCGGTGATAGCCCTGCCGCCGCTTAAACTTGAACGCCACCACCTTCTCCCCCTTGACCTCACCCAAGACCTCTGCCGATACCGCAGCACCCTCCACCGTCGGACGCCCCACCTTCACCGATTCGCCATCCGCCACCAACAGCACCTCTCCGAAGGTCGCCTCGCCGCCCTCTTTCGCATCGAAAAGCTCCACATCAAGAACGTCACCTTCCTGCACCCGATACTGCTTCCCGCCTGAACGAATCACTGCAAACATAATGGGATCTCCAAAAATTGAGCTCGAAAGCATACCGGCTCCGCCCCTCCTGACAAGGACAAATTCTCAAAGCCGCCCGGAAGAACGCCCTTAAGAATCTTTCGACTGCGTCGAAGGAAGCTTCTCCTTCTCCGGCGGCTCCGAATGAATCG